>JALVCQ010000205.1 GCA_027009805.1 Bacteroidota bacterium | reverse complement strand
CGGCCGTCGGATATTCCGCCCATTCCGCCTGTGTTGGGTGCAATAATGCCACCGGCGTGGGATACAACGCCGACCCTTCGGCCTCCAATCGGATACACATCGGCAACAGTTCCGTCACCTGGATAGGCGGGCAGGTGACGTGGAGCACCTACTCCGACGGGCGGATGAAAAAACAGGTCATGGAAGATGTGGCGGGGCTGGACTTTATCACCCGCTTGCGTCCGGTGACCTATGTCATCGACAAAGACGTCCAGGACGGCCTGATGGGCGTGGTCGATTCGTCGGACTATCCGGAGAAATACGACATCGAAAAGATTCGCATCAGCGGATTCATTGCACAGGAGGTGGCCCGGGCGGCCCGGGAAGCGGGGTATGATTTCAGCGGAGTAACCGTTCCCCCCGACGGCAAGGGGTTGTATTCCCTTTCTTACGCCCAATTTGTGGTGCCGTTGGTGAAGGCCGTGCAGGAACAGCAGGCCATCATTCAGCAATTGCAAGCCGAGGTTCAATCCCTTAAAGCCCACGTGGCGCAGATGGAGGCGCCAACGAACCGTTAGAGCGGCGCATGCATTGACGGGGTAGGGCGCGGGTGTATGGGCGCAGCAGCGCTGCGCCCATACATCGTTTTGTGTTGTTTTGTTGATTGATCGGATTGCCGTTTGCCCCCATGGGGTGGGACGGTCCATGTAGGGGCGACGCATGCGTCGCCCCCTTAAAAAATGCGGCACATCCTATATCATTTCACATCATTCCTCCCCGCGTGGCTTCGACTCCGCTCAGCCAGCGGGTAGGTGTAGGGGCACGGCATGCCGGGCCCCTATAAACGGTCGCCCTACATCAAAAATTCTCCCCTCCCCGCTTGCGGGGAGGGGCCGGGGATGGGGTTAAAACGGCGAACGCTGATGGTGCCGTTTACATCATCCCCCGCGTGGCTTCGACTCCGCTCGGTCAGCGGGAGACATAGGGAGTCTGGCATGTGTCGCCCTTGATCTTTTTTGGACCACATGCCCCCGCTTCCAACAGGGGGATTATATCTTTGCGCCGCTGTTGCCGAAGTGGTGGAATTGGTAGACACGCACGCCTCAGGAGCGTGTGCCGCAAGGCGTGGGGGTTCGAGTCCCCCCTTCGGCACTTCTTTTTTCTTCTCACTTTCCTGCACGCATGGATGATGCCGCCAAACGGGTCATGGGCCTTCGCCTGCCTTCCGACCCCTATTGGGCGCGGCTTGCCCTCCAATCGCCGCAGGAAATCCTCACCGATCACGCATGGCTCGAACAAAAAGCGGCCTCCAGCTGCATCTCGCTCATTGTGAATTACTCCGACCGGCAGCAACTGGTGGAAGTGCTGGCACCCATCGTCTCCGAAGAATGGGGTCACTTCCGAATGGTGCTCCATGAGCTATGGAAGCGCGGCCTTAAGCTGGGGCGTCCACGTAAAGACGAATACGTCAACGGCCTGATGGCCTGGGTCCGAAAACAGCAAGGACGGGATATCCAGCTGCTGGACCGCCTCATCCTTGGTGCACTCATCGAAGCCCGCAGCTGCGAACGGTTCCGTCTCCTCCATGAGAAAGTGGCCGACCGGGACCTTGCCCGCTTTTACTACGACTTGATGATCAGCGAGGCCCGCCACTATCGCACTTTTCTCGATCTGGCCAAAATGTTCTTTCCCGAAGACCAGGTCGAACAGCGCTGGAAGGAAGGGCTGGCCTATGAAGCCGAGCTCCTCAAAAGGATGGAACAGCGCCTCGACCGTATGCACGACGGCCTGGCCTGAACAAGGATCATAGAGTGGGCCGAATAGCCCGACGGTCTGCGCCTCGCCTATGGGCGGCATGCTATACCCTTCTTACCGTTTTGTCTCAAAAATAAGACCGAATCTATAATGAGATAAAGTCTGTTTTGCTGTGAGGGCCTTGTTTCCGGCAAGGCCGCCCGTAAATTTGTTATCACTTTTTTAACCTCCAAAAAACAGGTCCTATGCTTACCAAGAAGCAAGCCATGCTGTTTTTCATGCTGGGGACGTTTTTGTTCTCCATCATCTTTATCGGGCTGACTTACGACACCGTCACCCGCGGCATCCCGAAGCATACGCATGAAGAAAATATGACGGATGCCGTCGTGAGAGGACGCACCTTGTGGGATCAACACAATTGCATGGGATGCCACACCATTATGGGGGAAGGCGCTTATTATGCGCCCGAACTCACTAAAGTGTATGAACGGCGGGGGCCGGGCTACATTAAAGCCGTGTTGATGTCTAAAACGCCGTGGGCCCCACGTGGAAGAAAAATGGTCGCTTACGGCTTTTCCGAAGAAGAGGCCGATGATCTGGTCGCATTTCTTAAGTGGATTGGTGAGGCCGACTTAAACGGCTTTCCGCCGAAACCAACCTTCAAACCACAATCAAAAGACTGAGCCATGAGATACAAATCACAGAAAGTCGCATACTGGTTCTTCGCATTGAGCATGCTGCTGATTATCCTGCAGCTGACCTATGGCTTTATCATGGCCTTCGCCCATATGGGGTATGACGGGCTCCACGAGATTATTCCATTCAACACCGCCATTGCGGTTCATAAGAACCTGTTGGTGGTGTGGATCCTGAGCGGCTTCATGGGCGCGGCCTATTACATCATTCCCGACGAGGCGGAAACGGAGCTGTGCTGTCCGAAGCTGGCCTATCTGCAGTTGATAGCGCTGGCCGTGGTGGGCGTGATTGCCATTGTCGGGTTTCATTTTGAATGGTGGGAAGGACGGAAGTTTCTGGAAATCCCGAGGGAACTGGATTATCTGGTGGTGGTGGATGTGTTGTTGTTCCTGTTTATTATCCTGGCCACGCTGTGGAAAGGCAAGAAAAGGACCACGACGGCGCTGGTGTTGTCGGGCGGTCTGGTGGGGGCGGCCTTGCTCTATCTGCCCGGGATGATCTGGTTTGACAATCATGCGTATGATTCCTTCTTTCGCTGGTGGGTGGTGCACCTCTGGGTGGAAGGTGTCTGGGAGTTGATCATGGGCGGCATTCTGGCCTATCTGCTGATCCGCCTCACCGGGGTGGACCGCGAGGTCATCGAAAAATGGCTCTACGTGATCGTGGGGCTGACCTTCCTCTCCGGTATTCTGGGCACGGGACACCACTATTATTACACGGGGACGCCGAGCTACTGGTTGACCATCGGCGGGATTTTCTCCGCCCTCGAACCGCTGGCGTTTCTCGGAATGGCCCTCTTTGCCATGGTCATGTATCGGAAAGGTGAAAAGAAACATCCCAATAAGCTGGCGCTGATGTGGACGCTGGGCAGCGCCATCCTCGCCTTCGTCGGCGCCGGCATGCTGGGCCTGGCCCACACCCTGCCGCAGGTCAACCTCTGGACGCACGGCACGCTGGTCACCGCCATGCACGGACACATGGCCTTCTGGGGCGCCTACGGTATGCTGGTCTTTGCCTTCATCACCTACGTAATGCCCAATCTGACGGGCCGGAAAAGGTATTTCACCAAAACCGGGGAATACGCCTTCTGGATTGCCAACATCGGGATGATCTTGATGACCTCCGCTTTTGCCGCCGCAGGCGTTCAGCAAGTGGCGCTGGAACGCATCGCCGGTTTTGACTTTATGGAAGT
Organism: Bacteroidota bacterium; assembly: GCA_027009805.1. GTDB lineage: Bacteria > Bacteroidota > Bacteroidia > JAADEI01 > JALVCQ01 > JALVCQ01. The sequence continues at coordinate 3,779 of JALVCQ010000205.1, read as the reverse complement.
GGCCAACGAGTTGTGGTATCACTTCTTTGTGTTGATTATCGCGGCGTCTATCTTTTCCACGGGGGTCCTCATGTTTATATGGGAATTCTATAAATACGGGACGCCTTCCGATTCGGCCCTTCAGGCACAAGAAGAATTCCAACCCATTTCGGAATAGCGTTTATTTGCGGACAACACCTGCATCATCAATGTGAAGGGGCGGTCAAACTCATCGCCGGCCGCCTCTTTGCATTGATGACAAAGCTTGGACTGACCTGATTGAATTGAGACCATGCGAATCGAAACAGAACCTTTTTATCTACCACACGCCCACGAAATTCCGGTTTTCAAATCGGCGTTCGAGAAGAAGTTGCCCGTGCTGCTGAAAGGGCCCACGGGCACGGGGAAAACCCGCTTTGTCGAGTATATGGCCTATCAGCTGAAAAAGGACCTGATTACGGTGGCCTGCCACGAGGAGACCTCGGCCACCGATCTGATCGGGCGGTTTATCCTGAAAGGCACCGAGGCCGTCTGGCAAGACGGCCCGCTGACCAAAGCCGTCAAAGAAGGCGCCATCATCTATCTGGATGAGGTGGCCGAAGCCCGCCCCGACGTGATCGTGGCCATCCACTCGCTGACCGACTACCGCCGCACGCTCTACATCGACAAGTTGGGAGAAGAAATCACAGCGCATCCCGACTTTATGATGGTGGCCTCGTATAACCCGGGCTATCAGCGCAGCTATAAGGAGCTGAAACCCTCCACGCGACAGCGTTTTGTGGCGGTGATGTTTGACTATCCCGACGAGAAAAAAGAAATCGCCATCGTGGCCCGGGAAGCCGGCATTCCCGAGGAGGTGGCCAAAAAGCTGGTGAAAATCGCCCGAAAGATTAGAAACCTGACCGAGCTGGGCCTCACCGAAACCGTGTCCACCCGCCTGATTGTGGATGCCGCCCTGCTCATCGCCCACGGGCTGGACAGGCGCCTGGCCGTGAACGTGGGCATGATACAGCCGCTGACCGATGATCCGGAAATACTGGATTCGCTCATCCAGCTGTCCGAATTGATGATTTAGCCTGCCGCGGGATGGAGCTCGATCAGAAGATATTTAAGACCATTCACAATTACTTCTTCGCCCGGCGGGAGAAGCTGTCCGACGAAGAGAAGGCGCGCACCGTTCATCTTGAAGACGTAAAAAACGAGCTCAACATCATTGCCCGGGCTTTTTCCGGCATTCCCGTGCAGATATACACGGCTTCCCGGGAAGGCGGCATCCGAAGTAAAAACTTCTTCCTGCCGGAAAAAATGTATTTCTTCCCCGACAAGAAGCAAAACAAAGACTTCTACCTCTTCAAGACCCTCTATTGGACACATGCGTTGTTGCTTTTTCGGGCGGGGCGGCTCACCGAAGGCACCATCGAGCCGGGCTCAGATGCCGACCGGACCATTCTTTCATTCCTCTTTGATGAACTTCCGTCCCTTCGGTCGGTTTACCACGAATTAAAGGAAAGGCTGGAAGAGTATTATGCAGCCAAACAGCAAGAAGTCAATCTCTATTGGCTCGCCGGCACCATCTATCCCGACGACGGCGGCATGGAGGATGGCGTGAACCCCGACACGGCGTTTGATGAGAAGGCGTTGCCGAAGGCAAAAACAGTCAAGCAAGCGAAGGCCGTGGAAGACGTCAAGTCGGCCCATATCGACAAGAAAAAGCAGGAAGATTGGGTGCTGACCCACAACTTCGAGAAGGTGGAAACGGTGGAAGACTATTCCGGCCTGCCCCGCGATTTCGACGGCGACGACAACCTCGATGAAGATTACGAGGCCCTCTCAGAGGCCGGCATTAAACATACCTACCGCATCGATGAAGAGACGCATTCCATCTATCAGGCCGAGTTTGTGGGGGGCGCCGTGGTCGCGGAAAGCAAAGCGGCCGACCTCTCGGAAAGCTATTATACCTACGATGAATATAACTACCGGACCCGGTCATATCTGCCCGACTATTGCAAGGTCGTCCATAACACCATCCGGCAGGCCGATAGGGATTACTATCGGAAAACCCTCGAACAGAACGGCCTGATATTGCGCACCATCAAAAAGCAATTTGCGCATTTCCACAACAAAATGATGGAAATCAAACGGGTGGAGGAAGGCGACTACTTGAACATCGACGCGCTGACCGACATGATTTCCGACATCAAGGCCGGCCACACGCCCGATGAGAAGGTGTATAACACCCAACGAAACCGCGGGAAAGAATTGAGCATCCTGTTTTTACTCGATCAGAGCCTGTCGGCCGATGGATATGCCGCGGGCAACCGGATCATCGACGTGGAAAAGCAGATTGCCATCCTGATGGGGGAGGTGTTGGCCGAGTATCATATCGACTTTCAAATCGATGCATTTTCGTCCAAAACCCGTAACCATTGCCGATACTACACCGTAAAGGCCTTTGATGACGACTGGGCGAAAGCCCGATATTACATCCCCTCGCTTCAGCCTGCGGGATACACGCGCATCGGGCCGGCCATCCGGCACGCGCATTACCTGATCGGGCGGCGGGACAGCAAACACAAGTGGATCCTGTTGCTCACCGACGGCAAGCCGAACGATTACGACCGATACGAAGGAAAATATGGCATCGCAGACGTCAAGCAGGCCCTCAGAGAGTTGCGGGCCGATCATATTCACACGCATGCCTTTGCCATCGAAAAGCAGGCGAAATTTTACCTGCCGATGATGTTCGGCACCGGCGGCTACGACATTCTGGTCAATGCCAGAGAGCTGATTTTCGCCTTAACGGGCCTGATAGAGAAAATCATGATGAAGTAAGGATGGCGGAATCGATTTACACAAAAAATCGGAAGGTCTTGCTGGGCGTGGTGTTGGTGATCCTGGTGGTGGGCTTTACTTATTCGTTTTTTCATCAGCGCCCGCGTTACCCTAAAAAAGCCGGCGAGAAAGCAGTGGAGGAGCCCGTCGAACAGCGCATTCAAAGGTATAGCGACAGCATCCGGGCTTTTCCCCAGCATCCGATGTATTATTACAAGCGGGCGAAAGCATATGCCGCTGTCGGGGAATATGCGAAGGCCTTAAAGGACCTGGAAAACGCCGACCGACTGGCGGACTCGGCGGGATTAGACGCTGCGATCAAGCAGGAAATCATGACCTTGAAAAAAATTATCCGGCCGTCCGGACAATAATATGCGCCGGAAACACCCGCATATCCTGTATCCCCCGGGCGGAATTTTGATCTGGATGGTGGTGGTGATGGAGCTGGTCACCTTTATCGCTGCGCTGGCGGCTTTTGCGGTGTTTCAGCATCAGCATCCGGTGGCCGCGGCGGAGGCCGCCCGACACATGAACGCATGGAACGGGTTGATCTATTCGGTCACACTCATCACCGGCGGTTTTTTCATGGCCCGAGCCATTCAAGTATTGAAGGCCGGACGGCAACCACAGGCGGCGGGATATATCCTTGTGTCCATCTTTTTCGGAGTGGCCTTTCTGGTGTTGAAAAGCATCGAGTATGCCCATAAGATGGAGGCCGGGCATACGTGGACCTCGGGGACGTATTTCATGTATTACTGGCTGATTACGGGGTTTCACTATTTGCACGTGTTGATGGCGGTGCTGATTTTAACGGGCCTGTATGTGTACCTCAGGCGCCGCCAGTCCGACACCATGCTGTCTGATGTGATGATGGGCGGGATTTTCTGGCATTTGTGCGACATCATCTGGATCCTGATTTTCCCCATGTTTTATTTGATTTGAGGATGAAGCGGAATAGCTTACTCATC
>JALVCQ010000204.1 GCA_027009805.1 Bacteroidota bacterium | reverse complement strand
AAGCCCTGCGGGAGCAACTCCTCAAAACCGCCCGAAAAAATAAGATGGAAGACAATGCGCGATTGCGCATCACGGTGTGGCGCGAGCGGGGCGGCAGCTACCTCCCCCGATCACAGCGGGGACTCTTCCTCATCGAGTGCGAAAAGCACCATCAGGAAGGCTTTGCCCTCAACAAAAAAGGGCTGCAAATCGACCTGTATCCTTTTATGGAAAAGACCACCACCGTGGTGGACAACCTCAAAACGACCAGCGCCCTCATCTACGTGATGGCCGCCCGATATGCCCGAGAAAACAACGTGGATGACTGCCTGATTCTTAACTATCATACCCGCCTCTGCGACGGCGTCAGCTCCAACATTTTCCTGATCAAAGATGAAAAAATCCAGACGCCGCCCCTCAGCGAAGGCTGCGTGGACGGCGTGATGCGCCGCTATCTGATCGATATTTTCAAGAAAGAAGGCATTCCATTTGAAGAAGAGCCGCTTAACGTGGAAGTTCCTTTTATGGCCGAGGAGCTTTTTCTGACCAACGCTGTGCGGGGCATCCGATGGGTCTCGGGGTTTAAGGCCAAACGCTATTCCCACACCTTCACCGCCGAGATATCGACCATTCTGGAAGCCTACCTTTCAGGCCGCCGGAACGGCCTGAAGTCCCAATAAGAAATCCATCGTGTCGATGCCGTCGGCATAGCTTCGCAGGGAAGGACGCTGGGCTTTTCCGGGCCGGGTGATCTGAATGGCCCGGTCGTAACATATGGAATGCGTTCCCGCACACACCACGCATTGAAGGTGTTTTTTATTCCGCCGGAAAAAAGATTTGACTTGCTCGATGTCGTCATATCGGGCATAGTGAACAACACCCATTCCCGAGGTAAAGGTGGGGGCTTCGTGTAAGAGGACAAACCCGAAGTCTTCATGCGGAACGTCCTCCACGGCAAAAATGCTCTTCCAATAGAGGTAGTTGTTGGCGTATTTGGCGTGCGTCATCAAATGGTGCCATGCCGGCTCCCACAACGTTGCCAGTCGTTCCAGCGCAAAGTCGCGCGGCACCCACAACAAGTTAACGTTCCGGCATCCCAGCCCGAAATAGACGAACACATCTTCGCCCAACCGCCGAAGTTCCTCATCCGACACATCCGCCGCCAATACCGCCATCGAATGACGGGTGCGGCGGATCACATGGGGCACATCCCGGAAATAATATGAAAAATAATGGGCGGACGTGTCGCTGCCGGTGGCGATGACGGCTTCATACTCGCGAAGGCGCTCCACAAAACGGATTCGGTCGGGCGCTTCTTCATCAAATTGGGCAAGCAGCTCCATCAACCACGGGATGAGCACCGGATCGTTGTGGCTCAGCTTGACCTGCACCCGATGCGGCGAAAGGTAGCCCACCAGGATGTCATGAAATCCCACCAGCGGAATATTGCCGGCCAACACCATGCCCACCTCCCGCGCCGGAGTCGATGCCGCCAACCGATCGGCGTATTTTTTCAGCCAGCTTTCCAGCTTCTTCCGATCAAGGTAATGATGGGCGATGTGATTTAATGAGAACGCTACATTGGCGGGTGTAAAAAATACATTGTGCTTCTGCGCATCGGCATACAGGTCCGACAGTTTTCCCTTTTTCAACAGCCACTGAAGGCGCTGCCCGGTGTATGTCAGCGCATCCAGCTTTTTTCGCCATATTTCAGGTAACACAACAACACCGATTAGCCCTCACAAAGTTAGGGCATCATTCCCGTTCGACTTGGCGAAGCGACGCCGAAACAGCGCAATGATTTCGAAAATTTCCGCCCGAAGCATTTTTCGGTATATGACCAGCCCTTCGATGGTCATCAACACGGCAAATGCAACCACGCGATAGGGGAACGCCGTCTCCGGACTCAACCAGAAGAAAATCCATCCTTGCAATATCCCCAGCCCGATGAGCACGCCGACGTCGCCATATACTTCCCGCACCGTTTGTTTCAACAGCCGGGAGGCAATCACAAAGTGCACCCCGCTGCCCATCATCCGCAACAGCACAAAGGCCAACGTAGCCGCCCATATGCCATAATGAGCAGCCCAGAAAAAAACGGGCACAAACACCAGTGCAAAACCGGCCACAAAATACAAACCGATCTGCGGCCGGCCCATTGCCAAATATATCTGCGTCGAGGGCGAAGATATCAGACGGGTCATCAGATACATCGAAAACAGTGCCATAATGGGGACGGCGTCTTTCCATTGCGGCCCCGGCAATCCGTAAATGATGTCGTGGGCAAACGCCAACTGCGTGGTTAAGATGACAAAAGCCGCTACGCCCGCCAGCTGAATCATGCGCCGGAAATAGAAACGCAACCGCTCAAGATCCGTTGCATATTGCGACAACAACGGGAAAAATATGGTGCCCACCATGGGTAAAAAATAGTCCATCGCCAGATGGGCATAACGCCGGCCGATGTCGTAAACCCCCAGCCATTCATTTCCCAATATTTTGCCGATAATCAACTTATCGGCGCGCCCGACAATGGCGTTCAGGAAGGTGGAGCCAATCAAAAACTTCGTATAACGGTAAATTTCCTTCCAACGCCTCACATGCAGCTGAAAACGGACCCGCAGCGGCGACAGATAAAGAATGATAAAGCTCTGAATGGGAATGAGCACCAGCTGGGGATATATCAAACTGAATACGCCGAATCCGCGCACGGCCAACACCGCCTGCCCCACCTGATAGAGCGTCCCAATGGCCATCTGCACCGGCACAAACCGCTGATAGCGATAGTCTTTCTGGAGCAGCGCCACGGGGATCGTGCCGATCTGAGAGAAGAAGAAGATGAGCATGAGCAGATACAGGATCTCCTCGATGCGCGGGTCATGGTAAAAACGCGCCCAAAACGGCGCCCCCACAGCCACAATGACGATCACACCCATCGACAAAAAGATGTTCAGCCAGAAAGCCGCCAGGGCAATCTCTTGCTTCTCTTCCTGGTCATCCGCCCCGGCCGTCCGATAGATGACATACGTGGAGAGCCCGCTGAGTAAGAAGATTTGAACAATTTGCAAAAACGTCTGGGAGATGGCAAAAAGGCCGAAGTCGGAGCGGTCGAGGTGTCGGGCCACAATGGAAAGCACCACCACACTCATGACGGCCCCCCATCCTCGTCTGATGAAAAGAAAGAAAAACGCACGAAGAACCTTGCCCCGATGACTCATAAACCCATGTAACAACCAGCATACAAAGCTACGCCCTGCAAATACGTAGGATAAAACTCACATCACGGCGCCGGGCCGGGGCGCTTTTCCCCGGCCCCCGACATTTCGCCGTATTTCCGGAAAGGCCGATGACATGCGGCCCTCACAGCACATTTCTTCTGCAACGCGGCCTTAAAAAAATGTTTCTTACCTTTGTTTGGGAACCCAAATAGAAGGGCTATGACAACCGCCAAAAGAACAGCGTATAAGGTAGAGTTTTTTTTCAGGAGCAAACCCTCGATCATTTATCCCTTCCTGGCCATGCCTTCGGGGCTGCAGCAGTGGTTTGCCGAAGAAGTATCGGTGCATGGCAAGGAATATACTTTTACGTGGCAAGGCAGTCAGGAAAGGGCCGAGCTGGTGGACCGAAAACGGGAAAAGTTCGTCAAGTTTCAATGGATTGACCGGGAAGGCGACGAGTATTTGCTCATGGAGCTCATCCCCGACGAACTGACGGGCGAAACCATTCTGGCTGTGACCGACTTTGAAAACGAAGACGAGATCGATGACGCCCGAGAAATGTGGGCCACAGCCATCGATCAACTACATCACATCATCGGGGGGTAAGGTTTCGTCTGTTTCGGCGGCGGGCAGTTGTTTCCTTGCTTTCGCCCCGAGTTTTTTCAGCGACTCCACTTTGCTGATGAGGTTGCCGCGCCCTTCTTTCAGCTGTTTCATGGCCTTTTCGTGGGCTTCCCCCAGTTGGTCGATCCGTTTCCCCATGTCATCCAGCGATTCGTAGAGCGAGACGAACTTGTCATACAGCTTTCCGGCTTCCTCGGCGATTTTCAAAGCGTTGCGCCGCTGTTTTTCGTTTTGCCACATCGAATGGACAATCCGCAACACGGCCAGCAGCGTGGTGGGGGAAACAATCACGATACGCTGTTCGAACGCCTCCTGATAGAGGCGGGCGTCTTCCTGTAAGGCCAGTGAGAAAGCGGGTTCCAGCGGCATAAACATCAATACGAAATCGGGGGATTGCCCTTTGAATAAATCCTGATAGTTGCGCGCCCGAAGGTCCCGCACATGCTGACGCACCGAGCGCAGAAACCCCTGTAAGGCCCGACTGCGCTCGTCTTCTGATGCGGCATTGACATACCGCTCATAATCCACCAACGACACTTTGGCGTCCACCACCAGACGCCGCCCTTCGGGCAGGTGAATGACCACGTCGGGCCGCAATCGGCGCCCGTCTTCCGATTGCATGGCGGGCTGCACCTGATATTCCTGCCCTTTGATCAGGCCCGAATGTTCGAGGATGGATTCGAGGATCATCTCGCCCCACGCACCGCGGGTCTGGCTTTGTCCTTTGAGGGCCCGCGTCAGGGCCAGGGCTTCTTCGCTAAGGCGGTGGCTGGTCTCATGGAGGCGTTGCAGTTGCTCACGCAAGGCGGCGATGCGGCCGTGCTGCGCCTTATCGGTCTGCTCCACCTGCTGCCGAAAGTCTTTGATTTGTTCTTTGAGTGGATTCAGCAGCTGTTCCAGTTGCACCCGACTTTGACGGCTGAATTTTTCGCCTTTTTCTTCAAGAATTTTATGGGCCAGGTTTTCAAATGTCTTTCGGGCGGTCTCCTCAAAGTTTCGAAGCATTTCCTGTTGATTACGAAGCTGCTCTTGCAACAGGCTCACTTCCCTATGCTGGGCCGCCATCCGGGCTTCGAGTCGGGCTTTTTCTTCGGTGAACTGCTGTATGAGCGCGCTTTCCTGCCGCTGGGCATCCAGTTGGTGCTGGGTCAGTTCTGCCCGTGCGGCTTCCACCTGCGCCGTTGCAGCTTCTAAGGCTGCTTCTGCACGCTGCTTCTGGAGCGAGATTTCCTCGCAGCGCGTCCGTAAGACGGCCGCCTCGGCCTGAGCGGATTCCGTCGCGCTGCGCTGCCGTTCTATGGCCCTCTGAAACCATATGTAAGTTATCAAGCCGCCCAATAGAAGGCCCACAACGGCCCCCACAAGTGCCCAGAGCATCCCGGTCATTGCTTTTGAAGCAAAAGTAACGAAGTCTTTACCACACCCGTTTTTTCCGGAATCCTTATATTTGTCAACATCTCAACATGTATCACCTTTATGATACGCACATTGATTACAGCCGGCCTTTTGGCGTGGTGGCTTCCCGCCCTGTGGGGACAGACGGTATGCACCCCCGACACCACCGTGACCGGCATCGAACCCGACACGTTGCCGGCGGCCACCGTCGGACAGCCTTACGATGAGGTGATTTACTTCAAAATTCCCACGTCTCGGGATGTGTTCGGCAATGTGATCCCTATCGACTCGGCGTTGATCGACACCTTAAAGGGCTTCCCCCCCACCTTCTCATATCAATGCAATCAGCCGGAATGTCTTTACCTCGGCGGTGAAGCCGGCTGCATCCGCATCACGGGCACACCCACCCGCGCCGATACGGGACTGCACTATATCAAAGTGTTTGCCGTCATCTATACAGTGATTAGCGGCACGCCCGCCACGTTGCCTCAGCTGGACTCCTTGCCTTTCATCGTGGAAGACACGGCGTTGGTGACGGCCGTCACACCCATTCATGACGGCAAGGCCCGCTTTCGCATCGGGCCCACGCCGATGACGGACGTGCTGGTGGTGGAAGGCGAAGGACTGACCGCCGGCCGGGCGTCTATTCACATTTACAGCCTACTGGGAAATGAAGTGGCGCGACAAGATGTGATGGTGGCGCCTTCCGGCAAGCTTCTCTGGAAATGGCGCCGGCCCGCCGGCGTTCCCGCGGGACTTTATTTCCTCCGCATCCGAGCAGGACATTCACAGGTTATCCACCGGTTCCATATCTCACAGCAATAAAGCAACGGGCAGATGTTTCGGACCACAGGCATGCTGTTGACGGCGGCTTGTTTGATCCTTCACCTCGGCTGCAAAAGCAAAAAGGAAGCGACCACCTTTAAGGAGGTGGATCAGCTGCAAAAGGCCGCCGACCAACAGGCGCATCAGAAGCGCTCGGGCGGTAAGGTGGCCCGGCTGAGCGCTTCGACGCGCGCGTTTCTTGCCGACCTCAATAAGGAGCGGGAGCACATGGAGGGAGAGCTTTCAGCAGACTTCATTCACCGCTATCACGTGGAGAAAGGGGCTGATGGCCGTAATTACGTGCACGCCCTGCTGATGATGGATGACACGAAAGAACTTCGTCAGCAGCTCGACAAGCTGGGCGTGAAACTGAAAGGACAGGCCGGGCCGGCGCAGATGGCCCGCATCCCGGTGAACGCCGTCGAAAAAATCGCCTATCTTAAAGGCATCAAACTCATCCAGATTCAGGCGCCGTAATGATGGGGTATTCCCCCATCAAATCATGCGCTTTGACAACGTGCAAGGCGTGAGGTCTTCGGATGGGGAAGCTGTGCCCTGTATCTTTCCACCGCTTAAAAAAGCAATATGTTGAACTATCGCATTTCCGGTGACGACTTGCAAACCCTCATCGTTGAATTGGCGGCGGGCGAGGGCGTGTTGGCCGAAGCGGGCGCTATGGTGATGATGCAGGACGGCGTCCGCATGGAAGCCATCTTCGGCGGCAAGCCTCATCAGAGCATTCTCGGCAAGCTGGTATCGGCCGGCAAGCGCCTCATCGTCGGCGAAAGCCTGTTCATGACGCTTTTTATCAATGAAACCACCGGGCCGCGTCAGGTGCATTTTGCCGGGCCTTATCCGGGCAAGATCATGCCCATTGACCTGTCGGAACACGGCGGCGAAGTCATCTGCCAGAAAGATGCTTTTTTATGTGCCAGCCCCGACACCGAGATTGACATCGCCTTTCAGCGGCGGCTTCGCACGGGCCTTTTCGGCGGGGAAGGATTCATCCTCGAGCGGCTTACGGGGCGGGGCACAGCTTTTATTCACGCCAGCGGCACTGTGATCCCGCACACGCTGGGGCCCGGCGAGGTGATTCACATCGACACCGGCTGTCTGGTGGCGTTTACGCCGTCGGTGGACTATGACGTGCGCTTTGTCCGCGGCATTCGCAATATGCTGTTCGGCGGTGAAGGGCTCTTTTTAGTTCGGATGGCCGGCCCCGGTCGGGTGTGGACGCAGTCGCTGCCTTTCAGCCGGCTGGCGCAGCGGGTGCTGCGTTACGGCGCCGCAGGCGGCAAAGGGGAAGGCAGCATCCTGGGCAAGCTGTGGAATATGACCAGCGGCGATTGATTATCCGGCTAATTCCCATTTTGAGG
>JALVCQ010000203.1 GCA_027009805.1 Bacteroidota bacterium | reverse complement strand
AGGGGTGCAGGCGCTGATGGCGAGTGCGTTGCGGGCGTCGGGTGCCGATGTGTGGCTCATCCATGAAGATCGGCAGCCGTTGCAACAGGTCTATGCGCTGCTGCGGCAGTGGTTGCCGGAGGCGGACGTGCATTGGTTTTATCCGCACAACATTCAGGAGGTGTTGGGCGATGATGTGCCGCTGCTTCCGCCGTTGTGGTTGGCGGAGCGGCTGGCGCGGTCGGGGCGGCGTTCGGCGGTGATCTTGTCGCATCCGTTGCTGGCGGAGGTGCGTTTTCCCGAGCCCGAGGCGGTGCGGGCGGCGTCGGTGCGGCTGGAAAAGGGCGAAGAGATGGACCCCGAGATGCTGGCAGATTTCTTGGCCGAAGAGGGCTACGAGCGGGTGGACTTTGCCGACCGCCCGGGCACCTATGCGTGGCGGGGCATGATCTTCGACGTCTTCCCTTATCATGCCGAGGGGCCCGTGCGGATGGAACTGGATGACGAACGGATTGCCGACCTGCGGCGGTATGACCCCGAGACGCAACTGTCGGAGGAGACGGTGTCGGCGGTGGTCATCACGGGTGGGGCGGTGACCGCACAGGCCGATGGGCGGCCGCTGACGGCGTTTTTGAAGGCGCAGCGGAAGGTCTTTCTCATCGAGCCGCGCTATTGGCCGGCGGTGGCGTGGGAGACCTTTCCGCTGGATGAACCGCATTTTGTGGTGGGCGGTGGGCCGCAGGCGGCCGATCCGCTGCGGGTGCCCTTCGAGGTGTTGCCGCCGTTTAACCGCCATATCGAGCGCTTCGTGCAGGCGGTGGCCGACTATCACCGCGAAGGCTTGCAGATCTGGCTGGCCTCACCGCAGAAAGAAGACTATGAGCGGATTAGGGAACTGCTGGCACTGCGGGGCGTGGATGTGCCCTTTTCGTTTTTTCCGCATGCTTTCCCGATGGGCCTCAAACTGCCCGCCGACCGGATGGTGATCGTCCCGTATCGGTGGGTGATGCCTTCGACGGGTAAGAAAGCGCCGCCGCGGGCGGCCTCGCCGGTGCTGGATCCGAACCAACTGGCGCCGGGCGATTATGTGGTGCATGTGGACTACGGCGTGGGCGTCTTCGAGGGCATCACCAAGATGGATTTCAAAGGGCAGATGCGGGAGGTGTTGCGCATCCGCTATGCCGGCGGCGACCTGCTGTTTGTGGGCATCGCCTCGATGCACAAGCTGTCGCCCTACGTGCCGGCCACCGATGGGGCGGTGAAGCTGCACAAGTTGGGCTCGGGCCGCTGGAAGCGCCTTCGGGAGCGGGCTAAAGAGAAGATCAAGGCGCTGACCGTTGACCTGATCAAGCTCTATTCGATGCGGAAGACGCAGCAGGGGCACGCTTTTTCGCCCGACGGCGGGCTGATGATGGAGGCGGAGCTGGGCTTTCCGTATGTGATGACGCCCGATCAGCAGACCACGTGGGAGGCCATCCGTCAGGATATGGAAAGCGAGCGTCCGATGGATCGGCTGGTGTGTGGCGACGTGGGCTTCGGCAAGACGGAACTGGCGTTGCGGGCCGCCGTGAAAGCCGCCGCCGACGGCAAGCAGACGGCGGTGTTGGTGCCCACCACCGTGCTGGCGTTGCAACACTATCAGACGTTTCAACAGCGGCTGGCGCCGCTGGGCATTCGGGTCGATTATGTGTCGCGGTTTCGGACCTCAGCCGAAATCCGAAAGGTGCTGAAAGCCACCGCCGCCGGCGAGGTGGACATCCTCATCGGGACGCACCGCCTGCTCAGCGATGACGTCCATTTTCTGGATCTGGGGTTGCTTATCATCGACGAAGAGCAAAAATTCGGCGT
>JALVCQ010000202.1 GCA_027009805.1 Bacteroidota bacterium | reverse complement strand
TGCGGCATGGGGCGGCGTCTATTTCCAGAACGGGCCGTCGCCCTACGTCTATAACTTAGGTGTGGGGTTTTACACCAGCCCGCACTCGCTGGGGCGGGCCTGGATGCCCTGTCGGGAAGAATTTACGCAGAAGGCGACCATCGACTTTTACCTGTGGGCGCCGCCCGGCAACGTGGGGCTGGCCAACGGCGTGCTGGTGGATTCGCCCTCGGCGACGTCGCCCTACTGGCATTGGCGGATGCGGCATCCCATCCCGGCGTATCTGATGGCATGGGCCGTGGGGCCTTTCCACACCATCGACCTCACCGCCGACACCATCCCCACGCTGGTGTATGCCCTCGCCGGCGACACCGGCAAAGTCCGCGGCAGCTTTGCCAACGTGCAGGCCATGAAATCGGCCTACCTCGACCGCTACGGCCCCTACCGTTTCGACAAGCTCAGCTATCTGCTGATCCCGATGAACGGCGGCATGGAACATGCCGGGTTTATCGCTTACGGACGAAATCTGGTGGATGGCACCACCCGCTACGAAAGCGTCATCACCCACGAAATGTCGCATCAATGGTGGGGAGACCGCGTCACCGCCGCCGATGAGGGCGAAATGTGGATCAACGAAGGATGGGCCACCTTCTCGGAATGGATTTATTACGAACATCACTACGGACGGGCCGCCATGGTGGACGCCATGCGCGACGTGATCTCGAAGCTGGTGCACCGGCTGCCCATCGACCGGCCGGGCGAAGCCGTGGCGCCCGTCCCCTGGGGGCGTACCTACGACGGCATGCTCGTGTATGAACGGGGCGGACTCACAGCCCACAACCTCCGCCACTACATGGGCGACTCGCTCTTTTTTCATTCCATCCAGCAGTTGATGAACGCCGGGTTTATCAACCTCTCCTCGGCCGGTCTGCGAGACTCCTTTGAAAAGTATTCCGGCCTTTCACTCGACGACTTTTTTCAGGACTGGGTATGGAAGCCGGGGTTTCCGCTCTTTCAGATTCGGCGCGTCGATACGCTTTCGCCGACCTCTTATCGGGTTCACATTGCCCAACACCTTCGGGGAGCGCCCACTTACTACACCCACGTCCCGCTGGACGTCACAGCTTTTCGGGACGGGGAACCTGCCGAGCGGCAGCGGGTTGTCCTCGATGGGGCCGCTGATTCGTTCGTGGTGTCGTTCTCGCAACCGGCGGAGCTGCTATGGCTGCATCCCGACAACGAGCTGGCCGCGGCCTCGGTGTCTCGCCGGTGGCGCATCGCCGACACCCTACCCCATGAATGGCCCTACGGCTACGTGACCTTCCGGGCTTCCGCAGTAACGGACACGGCGATGGTGATCATCGCCCACCGGTGGGTCAATCCCGACTCACAAACCGTGGGTAACATAGCCGTCAATCCCAACCGCTATTGGACGGTGGGGACCAACGGCAGCATTCAGGGACGGATCACCTTTTATTATCTGGGTCGCAGTGGAGGCGGACGCACCGGCAGGGTGGATTATCCCTTCATTCGGAAAGAAAACCGGCTGGTGTTGCTGTATCGCCCGCATCCGGGGAGGGCGTGGCAGGTGGACGCCGCCGCCGTCCAGAATATGGGCAGCCCCACCGACTACAACGGCACCTTCGAGACCGACCTTCGCCCCGGCGACTATACCATCGGCAAGCTGACGGCGGCAGCGGCACTGCGAAAATGGTTTCAGCAAAAGACTAAATTTTTTTTAGACGGACAAACGCTCATCCTTGACCGCTTTCCCGAGCGCATCATGCAGGCGTATTGGATCAACGAACACGGACAAATCGTGGCCACCCTCACGCCAACACCTTTTCAGAAACAATTCCGGCTGCCGACGGTACCGCCGCAACCGCTGTGGCTGATACTTCACACCCGGGAAGGCCTCGTTCGGGTGGGGCCGGTGACGGTGCCGTAAGCAGGTTGCTTTTCTTCCCGTTTTTTGCTTCCTCACGGAAGGTTCTGCAATTCGCTAACATTGCGCTCTCATTAACGCCGCTGGTTCTGTGCATGCTTTTTCGCCGGATTCGATATCGCCCGAGCTGATTTTTGAATGGGACGTAGTGACGTGGTCGCGTGCCCTTCCCTTATGGACCGAAGCG
The DNA here is from genome assembly GCA_027009805.1 of Bacteroidota bacterium. GTDB lineage: Bacteria > Bacteroidota > Bacteroidia > JAADEI01 > JALVCQ01 > JALVCQ01. The sequence continues at coordinate 5,377 of JALVCQ010000202.1, read as the reverse complement.
CTCTCTCCATCGGGGGGAACGGCGCTGGAACTGGGCGCCCGCCGCGGCGGCCCGTCGCTGTGGCTGGCTCTTCACGGCTATGACGTGGTGTGCTCGGACATTACCAATCCGGAAAGCACGGCCCGCCCCCTGCATGCCGAATACGGCGTGACCGACCGCATCCGGTATGAAGCCGTCGATGCCGCCGACATTCCTTATGAAAATGCTTTCGACGTGATTTTGTTTAAGTCGATCCTGGGTGTGGTGGGAAGTCATGGTCGGGACGATCGCATTGTGGATGCGCTCCGCTCGATGCATCGGGCCCTTCGCCCCGGGGGGCGCCTGTTATTTGCGGAAAACCTGCATGGCTCGCCTCTTCATCGCTGGCTGCGGCGCACTTTCGTGCCCTGGGGAAAATCGTGGAACTACCTCTCTCCTGACCAACTGCCAACGCTGATGGCTCCGTTCTCCGAGGTGCATTGGCAGACCGTAGGGTTTCTTTCGGCGTTTGGCCGGGGGGAAGCGCTGCGACGGCTTTTTGGCTATGCCGATAGAGTGCTGGATCGCTTTATACCTGCCACGTGGCGATATGTAGCCATTGGAACGGCCCGGAAATAACCCACAAAAACGCTTATTTTGCCGACAATATGCGCGGCTCCGATTTACGTTTTGCAGCCCTTATCCTCTTCTGGGCAATAACAAGCATAGTGGGGCGGCTGGCAGCCCAGCAAGCCGCTACGCTGGAAGGCAAGGTTATCGATAAGAAAGACGGCTCGGCATTGATTGGAGCAAGCATCCACCTGAAAGGCACCACCATCGGCACCGCCGCCGACCTCGACGGACGGTTCCGCATCACCAATATTCCGCCGAAAACCTATCACATCGAAATCTCCTTTATCGGCTACAAGCCGGTGTTGCTGACGGATGTGCGCCTCAAGCCGGGCGAGACCAAACACATCACCGTGGCCCTTCAGCCGACGGCCCTCACCATCGAAGAAGAGGTGGTGGTGGTGGGCGAGAAGCCGCTGGTGGACGTGGAAGAGGCCCGCAGCAAGCAGCGGCTGGGGGCGGAAAAGTTGGAGGCGGCGCCCGTGCGTCCCATTCAGGGGCTGCTGAACACACAGGTGGGCGTGGTGACCTCGCCGGTGGGCCTTCACATCCGCGGAGGACGAACGTATGAGACGGGCTTTTTCATCGACGGCGTCTCGGCCAAAGACCCGCTGGCCGGCACGGGATTCGGCGTGGACGTGGCCGCCGACATGCTGGGCGAAATCGAAGTGACCACCGGCGCCGTGGACGTCGAGTTTGGGAATGCCACCGCGGGCGTGGTGCAGGCCCGCACCCGCCACGGCGGCGAACGTTTCTCGGGGAAAATCCGCTGGAAACGTGACAACTTCGGCTTCAACCGGCATTGGCGGTCGAATTTTAATCAGGACAACCTCTCCGTGTCGCTGTCGGGGCCGGTGCCCGGCATCCCCGGCAAAAAACTGCGGTATTACCTATCCGGGCAATTCAACTATTCCGACCTTTACCTGAAAAATCCCGCCCGGCAACTCTATTCCTCCATCATGGACAACGATCCCTTCTGGTCGCCGCGGCAGGACAACCGCTGGTCGGTCTTTTCCAAGTGGAGCTACCTGCTGTCGCCCACCCAGGAGCTGTCGCTGTCTTACCTGAACACGCTCACCATCAATCAGGACCAGAACATGCTGCGGATCACCAGCAATGAGGTAGGCTATCGGCCCGGCTACCAGTTCCGGTTTCATCGGATGCCCGACCACGCCAACACCTTCACCCACCATTCCACGCTGACCACCCTTCAATGGAAGCACACGCCCTCGCCGCGGTGGACTTACAAGGTCATCGTCTCGCGGCTTTACGTGCGGCTCCGGGGCGACGCCAACGGCCGCCCCTGGCGACCCGACACCATCAACGCCGAACTGGACCCCGACGTCATCGCATCGTTTCCCGTGGACTACTTTAATCCCGACGACAGCGTGGTGTTTATCATGCCCATTCCCGCGCTCTACAACAACGGCGGCATCGCCACACTTTGGCACGACCACGTGGTGGAAGAATATGCCGTCAAGCCGCTGTTTCACTTTTACAGCAACAACGGCAGGAACCGCCTCACCGTGGGCTGGGAACACAAAGAGCAGTTTTTTCAATGGATAGACATCCGGCGGCCGTGGGTGGGGGCGCCGATTCGCTTGCCGGATGGGTCGGTCACGCAGTCGTATCGGCTGGGTGAGGTCTCCGACATCTGGCGCGTGCGGCCCGCCAACGGTGCGCTCTTTGCGGCCCATCGGTTCCGGCGGTTTGGTTTTATCCTGAATGCAGGCGTGCGGCTGGAATACTGGATGCCCGGCCGTTTTGTGGACAAGGCCGTCGAAGACAGCGCCGCGCCCATCGCCGACGCGTTCCGGCAACTGTATCGGGAACAGACCGTGCCGCTGTTGGGACGGCGCACCCGCTTTTTCCTGTTGCCGCGCCTCGGCGTCTCGTTCCCGGTGAATGAAAATCAGGTGCTTTTCTTCAACTACAGCCACTCGACCATTCTACCGCATCCGACGTATGTATATACAGGCCTCGACCCGTATTATGCCGACCGGTCCACGCTCCGGTTCGTAGGCAACCCGGCGCTGGGCCCCGAGGTCGATATTTCCTATGAGTTGGGGCTGAAATCGCAGATGAGCAGCCGCGACGCCCTCACCCTGTCGGCCTACTGGAAAGACAAATACCAATTTATCACCTCCTCGCGGGTCCAGATCAAAGACGTCACCGGGCGCGAGATCACCCGCACCATCCGCATCAACTCAGACTATGCCCGCGTGCGGGGCGTGGAGTTGACTTACCATAAACGCATCGGCAAGTGGTTCAAGGGGCAGGCCTCGGTGGCATACAGCAGCGTAACCGGACAAAGCGCTTCGGCCAACGAGAGCATCAAACAAATCCTGAGCACCGGCAATCGGGAAGACACCCGCGAATATCCGCTGCCATGGGATCGCCCGCTGGACCTCAAAGCCAATGCCCTGATCCGCCCGCCGCAATCGGGCAAATGGACATGGCTGAAAAACACCAGCCTCTACGTAGAAGCCACCTACCGGTCGGGCCTGCGTTACACGCCCTATGTGTTGGTGGGGCAGGAGCCGGTGTCGGGACGGCCCATCTACGAGCGCAGCAGCCTGCCGCAAGATTACTACGGCCGCATCGGAAAAAACTGGTTCTGGATCGACATGACCATGCGAAAGTGGTGGAAGATTAAAAAGGTGTCGGTGGCGCTGTCGTTGGAAGTGACCAACCTGCTCAACAATAAGAATCCGACCATCATCAATCCGGTCACCGGACGGGCCTATGAATACGGCGATCCGGTGCCGAGTGAATGGCTGGACTATCGTTATCAGGACCCGCGGGATCCGCGTTCGTGGGGGTTGCCGCCCGACAATCCGGCGCGTTACATGCCGCAGCGCCACGTGTTAGTAGGTCTTTCCGTCAGATGGTAAACATCCAAAAGGTCAGGGAATGGCAGGCCCATGAGGGGGCCGTGTATTCGGTGATTCGCTGGGGAGCGGAGGAGCTTGTGTCGGGGGGTGCCGATCGGCTGCTTCGGCGGTGGGATGCGGCGACCGGCCGGCTGATGCAGCAATGGGGGCCTTTTTCGGGTGCGCCGTTTGTGGTGCGGGCGGCGGGTAACGAGATCATAGCAGGGCTTTTCAAGGCAGGCCTCGTGGTGGTGGACGCCACGGCGCCGCAACTGCTGGCCCATTGGGACAAGCGGGTGTCGGTGTTTGCCGTGTCGGAGCCTTTTCGTCGCCACGTGTGGGTGGGGATGAGTCAGGGCTACGTGATGCAATGGGACCTTGACGAGCATCAGCCGCGGGAGATTTTTCAACTCGGGCGGGACTCGTGGCGTTCGGTAGTGGTCTTTGACGACATGATCTGGGTGGGCAGCAGCCGGGGGATGATGGCCGTCATCTCGCCCGACGGGCGGTTGCTGTCGCATTGGTCGGCACATCAGGGGGCCGTTTTTTCCATATTGCCCATTGGCCCGGACCAGCTTCTGACCGCCGGCAAGGACGGCCGGATCCGCCGATGGCGGACCGCCACCCTGCCGCCGACGATGGAAGAAGAACAGACGGCCCACACACGTCCCATCCACGTGTTGGCGCCGTGGGCGGACTATCTGGTGTCGGGGGCGCAAGACAAAAGCATTAAGATATGGCGGCTGGCGCCGTTGCGGAGCGTGCGCACCATCCATCCGAGTTTCTCGCAGGCGGCGCACCGGTTTTCGGTCAATACGGTGGCGGCCGTGTCGGCGGATCGGTTCGTGTCGGCGGGCGAAGACCGGACCATCAAGGTGTGGGCGCAGATGCCTTCTGATGCGGATGATACGTCTGCGTGAGGGGCCCGGAGGGCGCCGAGCCGTGTCGGCGAGGCGGACCGCCCTTTGACAAGCTCAGGGACCGCCGCCCATGGGAAACACCCGCTGGCTGAGCGGAGTCGAAGCCACGCAGGTGGCGCAGGGTGTGGAGTGGGATGGTGGGCGGGCCGAGGCGGACAGCCCTTCGACAAGCTCAGGAACCGCCGAGCCCGCAGGGGCCCGACCCGAAGGCGCCGACCCCGCCCGCTGCCTGAGCGAAGCCGAAGGCAAGGGCGAAAGGCGGCGAAGGGGCACGCCCTAATCCATCATAATTTTTCCACGCCCAGCGCAGATGTAGTAAAATTGAAGTGATGAGAACAGATTGTTATGGGTTCGCTTGACGTCAAAGCCATCACTACACGGGAAGAACAGCTGCGGTTTACGCATCATCTGCTGCGCGACATCGAGGCGCTGGAATGGATGCTCCGCCACGGGATGATCGCCACGGCGCCCATTCACATTGGGGCCGAGCAGGAGATGGCGCTGGTGGATGCACACTGGCGGCCGTATCCGATCAACCTGAAAGTGCTGGAAACGCTCGACGATCCGGCATTCACGACGGAGCTGGCAAAGTTCAACATGGAGGTGAATTTTGACCCGCTGGAGCTGAAAGGAGCGGTGTTTTCGGAGCTGGAAAAGACGATGAAAGCGGCCTTTGGGAAGGCGCTTGCGGCGGCGGGGCGGTTCGACGGGCAGGTGGTGCTGACAGGGATTTTGCCCACCATTCGGCGCTTCGACGTGGAACTGGACAACCTGACGCCGCTGGAACGATATCGGGCGCTGCTGGATGCTATCTCACGATTTCGGGGCGGCGACTTCGAGCTCAAGCTGCGGGGCACCGACGAGATCAACATCGTGCACGACTCGGCGATGCTGGAAGCGTGCAATACGAGTTTTCAGGTGCACCTGCAGGTGACGCCGGAAGACTTCGCCCGGAAGTATAACTATTCGCAGGCGGTGGCGGGGGCGTGTCTGGCG
>JALVCQ010000201.1 GCA_027009805.1 Bacteroidota bacterium | reverse complement strand
CGGACGAGAAGTGCGCCTTATCTCCGAACCCATGGCCGCAGCCATCGGCATGGGCATCGACGTCACCCGACCCGAAGGACACATGGTTGTGGACATCGGCGGCGGCACCACCGACATCGCCGTCATTTCGCTGGGCGGCATCGTCACCACCCGCTCCATCAAAGTGGCGGGCGACGACTTCACCCGCGACATTATCGCCCACGTCCGCAACGAATATTCGCTGCTGATCGGCGAGCGCATGGCCGAGAAAATCAAAATCAAAGTGGGCAGCGTATTGCCTCGGCTGGAAAATCCGCCCGAAGACATCGAAGTGTTGGGGCGGGACCTCCGCAGCGGCGTGCCCAAGCTCATCACGGTCAATTACGCCGAGGTGGCCAGGGCCATCAATGCCTCGATCCAGAAACTGGAAATCGCCATTCACCAGGTGCTCGAACAAACGCCCCCCGAACTGGCCGCCGACATCTACCAGAACGGCATTCATCTGACAGGCGGCGGCGCCCTCCTCCGCGGCATCGACGAACGGATATCCCGACGGATCAGTCTCAAAGTCCACATCGCAGAAGACCCCCTCCGCACCGTGGCCCGAGGAACGGCAATTACGCTGAAGAACATCCGCGAACTGCATCATCTTACCGACTGAGAAACGGTGGAGGCACTTCTCCATTGGCTGCTGCATCGTCGATATGTGCTGACGTTCGTCGCCCTTCAAATGATAGGATGGAGCCTGTTGTTGACGTTTCATCAGCCTTTTTATCAGCAGATGGTGCAATGGACGGCCGGGGTGAAGGAAACGCTGACATGGCCCGTATGGTGGTGGCATCGGGTAAATCGCATCGAGCAGGAAAATGAATACCTTCGTCAAAGGCTGCGGGATAAAAAACTCCGGCATGGCGGGCGTCCCGCAGTGATGTTGACGGTGGTGGAAACGCACTGGTCGCCCCGCGGGGTGATGCTGGTGGCGGGGCCGTACCCGCAGGAAATACCGGTGCGCCGGGGTACACCGGTGATGGGACCCGCCGGCGGGGTGGTGGGCGCCGTGCTGGGCACCACGCCGCACTATCTCATCATCGAATCGATCCTCTCGCATCGACTGCCGTGGGTCGTTTCGCTCGGCGGACAAGCGGCGGTGATTGAATGGGAAACACCTTCCCGGGCCCTCCTGACCGCAACCTTGCCGTTCTCGGCGAACGTTAAACAAGGCGATACGGCGTTTGTCCATCCTTCTTTTGCGGCTTTTTCACCGGGGACGCCGCTGGGCGTGGTGAGCCGCCTCCAAATGCGCGCCCGCGAAGGCGTGGTCCGGATATGGATCCAACCGATAGAAGACATCGCCGCCCTGTCGGCGGTGGAGGTGCCCTTCACGCCGGCGCCGGAAGAAGTCGATTCCGTAATAAAAGCATGGCCATGATGCTGAAAATCCTTTTCATGGCCCTGCAAGTGGGGGTGCTAAACTATGTGCACCTTGGGCCGCATGCCGTCACGCCCATGGTCTATTATATTCCCTGGTTGGTCACCACCGAACGGGGAAGAAGCCGATCGCTTATCGGAGCGGCGCTGCTGGGGCTGTTGCAGGATGTGCTGCTTTTCAGCTTTGGGCTTCACCTGCTGGCTGCTGTCACTGCGCTGTTCGTGGTCAATTTTTTGAAGCCCGCCTCGGAAGAGCAGCGCCCCGTGCCGGCTTGGCGGCTCACGACCGCCGGAGTGCTCGTTTACACGCTGATGGCGGAAGGACTTGCCGGATGGGGCGTGCTTCCATTAAGCGACATCTTCGCACGCATCGGCTGGCATCTGTTGATGGTGGCCCCGGCGGCTTTATTGGTGGCTCTGGTCTATTCGTCGGCCCGCTCCAAGTGG
>JALVCQ010000200.1 GCA_027009805.1 Bacteroidota bacterium | reverse complement strand
CCCGATACAGGAAGTAGAGCTGGATCAGGGTGTAGGCGGCTGTCAGTGCCCATCCCGCCCAGCCTATGATGCCAATGACGCTGCTTTCCATCCGTGGTCGTTGATTGTGTGTTGCAACAAGGGCAGGATTTTTTCCAGATAGCGCAGGCCTCGCGGGGTGTCGTGCAGGACGATGATGTCGCCGCCTTGCAGGGTGGGAATCCATTCTTTCGGTGAGGCGGGGCGGTCGGCGAAATCATACGGCATCACCGACCACATCACAATGCGATGGCCGGCGGCGATGACGGCGCGGTATTGGGCGGGGCGGAGCTTCCCATACGGTGGTCGGAACAGGCGGGATTGGCTGATGTGGTGGCCGCGCTGCCAGTTGTCCAGATAGCGGGCCGTGGGCGTCCACCAGCCGTGCAGGTGGGCGTGGCCGTGGTTGCCGACCTGGTGACCGTCCGACCGGATGGCGGCGATCAGGTGGGGATATTGTTGGGCCCGTTGCCCGAGGATGAAAAAGGTGGCGGGCCAGCGGGCGTTTTTGAGCAGGCCGAGAATGGCGGGCGTGCTCTCGGGATGCGGACCGTCGTCGAAGGTGAGGTAGATGGCGTCGGGCCGGCCCTGCCATTGCGCCTGCGGCATCAGGCGGCGGGCCCACATTGGCGGGCGGAGCCGGCGAAAGGCGCTGAGAAGGCTCATGGTTGCTCGTATGCGCCGATGTCCGGACGGCCGTCGTTCCGCCATCGGCCCAACACGTCCTGTTGCAGTGCCGGCGCGGCCAGCAGCTTGCCCCGGTCGATGGCATACGATGAGCTGTCGGGCCAGAGCTGTTCATCACAGGGCGCCGTGATGTCGGGATCGCGCGTCCAGCCGTCCACGGCCTGAACGTCGTCGGGCGTGTTGCGCACGAGGCAATGGTCGAGCACGGCCTGCCACTGACCGGCCGAGTCCCGCTGAATGCCCCATTCCTCTTCCCGCACGCCCCACACGATGCTGTTGACCATCTCGAAGGTCAGATCGCGACCGCCCTTATTGGTGAGCACCACCGACGGCGTCTGACGATGGCAGTAACAGTCTTCGTTGACCAGCGTGGCGTGATAAAAACGGTAGGTGCCGCCGGAGTCCAGCACCATCAAATAGCTGCATCCTTCGCTCAGCACCAGGTCATACGCTTCAATGTGGCTATGCGTGGCCCATAGCGGAATGCCGGCGTGGCGTTGCAGGATGACGTTGTCCATCCAGATGCCGGGCGGGTTGCCGGCCTGGGCTTCGGTGGCATATAGGCCCACGATGGCATTTTCGATGGTTACGTTGCGAAGCGTGATGGGGCCGGTGGGGTGGACGATAAAGACGCCGTCCCATTGTCCCGGGGCTTTCTGGCCGTATTCGTCGAGGCGGGCGCTGCTGAAAAGGATGGGCTGATTGGGCGCGCCATTGGCAGTGAGTTGCCCGTAGATGATCAGGCGGCTGCCTTTTTGGGCGCGAATGGTGCAGCCTTGCTCAATGGTGAGCGTGCAGCCGGGGGCCACCACCACGTTGCCGTCCAGCAGATAAGACTGCCCCGATGCCCACACCGTATGGCAGGCCAGCAGGGTGTCTTTCAGGTGATGGGCATCTAAAAAGACGGCCCGAAGGATGACCCGCCATTGATGCCCTCCCGTTTCAAAAATCAGCGAGTCGAGCACCTCATCTTCGGATGCGTTCGGCACGTAAGTTTCTTTCACTTCCACAAACACCCAGAAACTGTCTTGGCCGTCCACGATATAGTTGTCCCATCGATAGCCGGTGCGGCCGTCCAGACTGATGCGGAAGGCCGATTGCCGCCCGCCGGCCAGCCGGATTTGCAAGGCGGCGGCTTCTTTTCCTTCAT
>JALVCQ010000199.1 GCA_027009805.1 Bacteroidota bacterium | reverse complement strand
TGGCGGGACAGAGCAGCGTGCAATTCCGATTCCGCCTTTCGTCAGACTTTTCGGTTACTCGTGAAGGGATGGCGATAGACCAGTTTTCGGTGTTGCCGAGCGGGACGGAGGTGTATGACCCGGCGGCGCGTCCCTTTACGGGGAATACGACGCTGGCGGTTTCGGGCAGTGGCTGGACGCAGTGGCAGCTCAGCGGCGGCGACGTGATCTGGGTCAACCCGCAGGGCCAGAACCTGGGGAACACGGACCTGAAGATGGAGACGGCCTTCCCGCCGCTTTATTTCCCGGGTGTGAATCAATACATGACCCCGCGTCACTGGGTGGTGGAGCCTGGCACGGCGCCGGCCTCGAATGTGACGCTGCGGCTGTTCCTCACCGAGGAAGAGTGGGATACGCTTCGGAATCGGGATGCGGCGTTGAATGTGGGCATCGTGAAGTTGGGCATCACCCACTATCACGGTCCGAACGACAACACGTTGTCATGGAGTGACAACAACTACAGCGTGGGTGACACGGACTTCATCACGCCGTCGATGATCACGGTGTATCCATGGAACAACGGTTACGGGTTGGAGTTTGACGTGTTGGTGATGAGCCAGTTTGGCGGCAACAGCGGCGGCGGGACCAACACGCCGTTGCCGGTCGAGTTTGCGTGGTTCCGGGCCGACCGGGTGGGCGGCGACGCCCTCCTTCGCTGGGCGACGGCCACGGAGCGGGGCAGCGACCATTTCCGGGTGGAAACGGCCACGGAGGTGCGTGACGGCGTGCCGGTGTGGCGCCTGTTGGGCACGGTGAAAGCGGCCGGTGAAAGCAGTGAACTGCGTGAATACGAGTTTGTGGATCGTGAGCCCAACAAGCGGGGCGTGCGTTACTATCGCATCGTGGAAGTGGATGCCGACGGCACCACCACCGAGAGCGAGGTGCGTAAGCTGTTCTTCGACGGCGAAGCGGGCGTGGTGACGGTGCGTCCGAATCCGTTTGCGGATGCGCTGGAAGTGCTGTTGCCTTCGGGTGAGGGGACGGCGCAGGTGCAGGTGGAAGACGTCCGCGGGGTAACCGTGTGGCGTCGGACGGTGGCCTTGGGCGGCGTGGTTCAGACGCTGCGTGTGGATGCGTCCGGCTTGCCGGCGGGCGTTTACACGGTGCGGGTGATCACCGCCTCGGGCAGCGAGATGGTGAAGGTGATTAAACGGTAATTAAACCGTAGGGGCGCAACGGTGTTGCGCCCTTGTGGGAGGCACGCCGCTTTTTAGCGGGATATGCAGAACGTCCCCGCCTTCCTCCGGGAGGGCGGGGGCGTTTTTATTATAAGGAGACTCCTTGTTTTCTCTCATTCCAACATCAAGGTTTCCCACGAAGCATTTTCTTTGCACCGCTTTTCGCCCTCGTCATGAATATTCGTTTTTTTCTGTCCATTTCTTTTATCTTTTTGATGGGCGCACCTATCGATGTGACGGCGCAATCGAATGAGCGCATCATCCCCGGGGCCGAGCGGTTCGACCTTTACGTGCCCGAAATCGAGTGGAAAAACGTGGCTGTGGTCACCAACCACTCCGCACTGGTGGGAGAAAAATATCGGCATCACCTGGTGGACACGCTGCTGGCGATGGGCGTGCCCATCAAAAAAATATTCTCCCCGGAGCACGGCTTTCGGGGCAGTGCACCTGCCGGATGGCGTGTTCGAACCACCACCGATCCTAAAACAGGCCTACCGGTCATTTCCCTGTATGGGAAAAAGAAAATGCCCGATGCCAAAGACCTTGCAGGTGTCAATGTGGTGTTGTTCGACATTCAAGATGTCGGTGTCCGCTGTTTCACCTACATCTCGACGCTCTACTATGTGATGGAGGCCTGTGCCCGATATGGGCGCAAACTCATTGTGTTGGACCGACCCAACCCCAACATTCATTACGTGGACGGCCCCACGCTGGACACCGCCGGCTACCGGTCGTTTGTAGGTATGTTTCCCATCCCGCTGGTGTATGGGATGACCATCGGCGAGCTGGCGCAGATGATCAACGGCGAATATTGGCTTCCGGACAGCATGCAGTGTCGGCTGGAAGTGATTCCGGTAGGCAACTATTCCCGAACGAAACGCTATCGGCTGCCGGTGCCGCCTTCGCCCAATCTGCGCAGCATGGCGGCGGTGTATCTGTATCCTTCGCTGGTATTTTTCGAGCCCACCGAGATCAGCGTAGGACGGGGCACAATGGTGGCGTTTGAACTCTTTGGCCGGCCCGATTTTCCTATCAAGGATACGGTGTTTGTGCCGCATTCGCTGTCGTGGGCGCCGCTGCCGAAATATCTGGGACAGGCATGCAACGGTGTGGTGGTGCGTCCTTACGCCAAAGACATCGAAGAAAAGGGCGGGATCAAAATTGAATGGCTGTTAAGTGCATATCAATATTCTGACGGACCGCAGAAGTTTTTTGAGGTGCCTTCGTTTTTTGACAAGTTGGCCGGCACCGATGACTTCCGCAAGCAGATCATTTCATATCAGCCGGTGGAGGTAATCCGCTCCTCATGGAAACCAGCTATCAAGGAATTTAAGGAGCGGCGTAAACCGTATCTGCTATACGAATAGCAACTGCTGTCGCCTCCTCTCGACAACCATTTCCCGCTGCATCGCGTAAGGGGCCCAAAGGCGCCTGACTGTGCCCGCTGCCTGAGCGAAGTCGAAGGCAAGGGCGGAAGGCGCCAAGGGACACGCCAAAAAGCAAACAACGCACGGGCGGGCCTGTCCTACCTTTGCACGTTCATATACAGCGATTATGGAAGTTCCTTTTCATCGGCCGTATATCACCGAGGAAGAAATTGAAGGTGTGATCGAGAGCCTGCGGGCGGGATGGCTGACGATGGGCCCGAAGACCATTCAGTTCGAGCGGGCTTTCGGCGAATACGTGGGGGCGCCGCAGGCGGTGGCGGTGAACTCGTGCACGGCGGCGCTGCATCTGGCATTGCGGGCCATCGGCTTGCAGCCCGGCGATGAGGTGCTGGTGCCCACGACCACCTTTGTGGCGTCCGCTGAGGTGGTGGGCTATTTCGGCGCCCGGCCGGTGTTGGTGGACATCGAACCGGAGACGCACCTGATGGACGTCCGGAAGATGGAAGAAAAAATTACGCCGCGGACGCGGGCGGTCATTCCCGTGCACTACGGCGGGCAACCCTGCGATATGGATGAAATCATGGCGCTGGCCGAGCAGCATCGCCTGGCGGTCATTGAAGACGCCGCTCATTCATTGCCGGCTTGGTATAAAGGGCGCATCATCGGCAACATCGGACACATCACCGCATTCAGCTTTTATGCCACCAAGACGCTGGCCACCGGCGAAGGGGGGATGGCCACCACCGCGCGGGAAGACTGGGCCGACCAGATGCGGGTGTTGCGCCTGCACGGCATCAGTAAAGACGCATGGAAACGCTACACGGCGGCTGGGTCGTGGCGCTACGACGTCATCGAAAACGGATATAAGTATAACACCACCGACCTGAATGCAGCACTGGGGCTGGCCCAGCTGCGCAAGGTGGAGTGGATGTGGCAAGAGCGGAAACGGATTGCCCGGCGTTATGATGCGGCGTTCGCCGGCGAGAAAGGCCTGATCCCCTATCAGGTGAAGTCCGATCGGGTCTCGGCGTGGCATCTGTATCCGCTGCGGCTGCGGCTGGAAGCGCTCACCATCGATCGGGACGCCGTAGCCGAAGCCTTGAAGGCACGGGGCGTGAGCATCAGCGTCCATTTTATTCCGTTGTATCATTTTAGTTACTATCGCCGCAACGGCTATTCCGCCGAAGGCTATCCGCAATCGGAATGGGTCTTCGAACGGACGCTGTCGCTGCCGATTTTCCCGGGCATGCGGGACGAAGAGATCGACTACGTGATTGAGGCGGTCCTGTCCATATTGCGGAGCGCCTATCGTTGACGGGGATATGTGGTATCGCAGGTTTGGCAAACGGCTTCTGGACGTTGTGGGGGCGGGGGTAGGTCTGGTCGTGCTGTCGCCTTTTTTGGCGGTGATTGCTGCGTGGATCAAATTACACGACGGCGGCCCCGTGTTTTTTCGGCAGGTTCGGGTGGGAAAAGGGGGGCGTTTATTCCGGATTTATAAATTTCGCACGATGGTTGTGGATGCCGAACGGATGGGATTGCAACTGACCACGGGAAAGGATCCGCGGATTACGCCGGTGGGGCGGTTTCTGCGGAAATATAAATTGGATGAATTGCCACAGCTCATTAACGTGCTGAAGGGCGAGATGAGCCTGGTGGGGCCGCGGCCCGAAGTGCCGCGCTATGTGGAGGCTTTTTCGAAAGAATATGCGAAGATTTTACAGACGCGCCCCGGCATTACGGACTATGCCGCCATTGAATATCGGGATGAAAACACCCTCTTGGACGGCGCGGATGACCCCGAAAAGATGTATCTCGAAGTCGTGTTGCCCGAGAAGATAAAATATTATCATATGTATCTTCGCCGGATGAGCTTGAAAACAGATATTATGCTTATTTTCAAGACCATCGCAGGAAAGAAATAAAATCGATTTATGAATATTCGGATGTTATTTCGTCCCACAAAGTTGAAAAGAAAACTTTTCTTTCTGCTTGTTGATGCGTTGATTTTTTCGCTGTCTTTCTACGGGTCGGTGCTTTTTTACGGGGTGCGTTCGCTGTCGGTGTCGCCGTGGACGCTTGGTGAATGGATAGCGTTTATTACCTTGGGTAAGATTGTCTTCTTCTGGCTGGCGGGAATCTATCGTTTCACGTGGCGCTTCATTGGGATTTTTGAGATGTTCAAAATAGCGGTGGTTGTTACGTTGTTTGAGGCAACGGCGGTGGGAGTCAACGCGGGCATGTTGCCGTTATGGAAAGGGGATACTTTGCCGGCGGGGGTGTTTTTGCTGGACTTGTTGCTCTCGCTTCACGGCGTGTTGATGGTCCGTTCCGCCAAGCGGGTGTATATGGAAATCTTTCGGAAGAAAGGGCAGGCAAAGCGCACCTTAATCATCGGCGCTGGGAATACGGCCGAGCGCATCGCCCGCGAACTGGACCGGGGGCAAGACTATCGTCCCGTTTGCTTTGTAGATGACGACCCGAATAAAGTGGGCACCACCATTCATAATATCAAAGTGCGGGGCACGCTGGAAGACATTGCCCGTCTTTTAGAGCAGTGTCGGGTGGAAGCCGCCATTATCGCCATCCCGCATCTAAACGCCGCACGGATTCGAGCCATTTTTAACCAACTGGTGGACCGAGGCATTCGGGACATCAAAATCATCCCCAGCCTTGCCCGCATGAACAATCCGGACCTGGTCTCCATTCGGGATTTGCGGGACCTGTCGGTGGAAGACCTGCTGGCACGGGAAATGGTGGACATCGACGCCTCCCGAGTGCAGCGTTTCATTGAAGGACAGGTGGTGTTGGTCACCGGGGCGGGCGGCTCGATCGGGTCGGAGATCGTCCGCCAGTTGTGCCGCTTCCGGCCTAAGAAAGTGGTGGCCCTCGAAATCGACGACACCGAACTCCATAACCTATCACTCGAAATCGCCGCTCGGGCCGAATGTCAGGAAGTGGACTTCGTGCCGGTGATCGCCGACGTCAAAGACCGGGAAAAAATACAACAGGTTTTTCGCTTACATTGCCCGGACATCGTGTTCCATGCAGCGGCCTACAAGCACGTGCCTCTGATGGAATATTTCCCCGAAGAAGCCGCCAAAGTGAACATTCTGGGGACCTATCACCTGGCCCGCACAGCCGTCGAAAACGGCGTGAAAAAGTTTGTCAACATCTCAACGGACAAGGCCGTCAACCCGTCCAGCGTGATGGGCGCCACCAAGCGCATGGCCGAGATCGTATGCGGGGCGTTTAATCAGCTCCAACAAACGGCGTTTATGTCGGTGCGCTTCGGCAACGTCCTGGGCAGCCGAGGAAGCGTCATCCCCCTGTTTCTGGAACAAATCCGCAAAGGCGGCCCGGTAACCGTGACGCACCCCGAAATGAAACGCTATTTCATGACCATCTCCGAGGCGGTGTTGCTGGTCTTTCAAGCGGCGGCGATGGGCAAAGGAGGCGAGGTGTTTGTGCTGGATATGGGAGAACCCGTCAAGATCGTGAAGCTGTCCGAGCAGCTCATCAAGCTGCACGGGCTGGAACCCTACAAAGACATCGACATTTGCTTTACGGGGCTTCGGCCGGGCGAAAAATTGTTTGAAGAACTGCTGACCGCCGAAGAAGGCACCGACAAAACCCAGCACGAAAAGATTTACATGGCGCGCATCTCCACGCAAATCGGTCCGGAAGCCGTTCATGACCTGGTAACGAAAGTGGAGCAGACCGTGCAAGAAGGGTCCACGCTGCGGTTACGGACGCTGCTGGAGCAGTATGTGCCTTTTTATCAGAAAAAGGCGTTGGCGGAAAAGACGGCTTAAGGCCGACGCTCCCAAACTTTTCGGACGCCCCGCCCCTCAATCCATTGGATGCGGACGCCGGGCGTGCGTTGAACGCCCAGAAAGCGCCCCCACACATCATATTGCCGTTGGCGAACAGGCAACGGAGGCCAGTGAACGGGCGGATTTTTCAGCGTTGCCGGCAAGCATTGTTGCAGGCTGTCGGCCACCGCTTGCCGAATGGCGGGCATGCGGACCGCCACCGAGTCGCCCGGACAAAGGGTGGCGCAACCCGCCCGATGGGGGGCAATAACCGGCAACCAGACCGCTGACGACGACCCCACCGGATGCAACATGCTGTCTAAGGGGTTCAGCCCTTCCTTGTGCATTTTCCACGTCAACAGATGATTCAAGGTGTTCAGCGCAGCAGCGGAAGGGCGGGCTTGTTGGTAATTCCCCAGCAAACACACGCCCATCGTATAGCTGTTTTTGCCGCAGAAATGCGCACCTTTGATGTGGTCGGGGTCATCCACACCCTGGGGGTCGCGAGCCTGATACAACACCCCGGCGGGATCGATGACGAAGTTGTAGCCGATGTCGTCCCAACCGCGCACCTGCGTATGATAAAGGTATATGGAGCGCACCACCGCCACGTAGTTCGAATCGGTCAGGTTGGAAGCCGAATGGTGGACAATGACGTGATGGGTGGGCGTGGCCGCAGGTTTTACCGCAGGGGGTGTGAGCCCCGCCCGCCATTGCGAAGGCGGAATCCATGCCGGCGGATCGCAAATGCCGCCGGCACCGCCCAAGGCTGTCTCGACCCACGGAGCCGGCGGAACCGCCACCTCATAAAGCGTGCCCGTATCGAACACCAGCGGCCGAATCCATCGAACCTGCGGCGGCAACACCACCGGAAACGTAAACCACCGACCGTCCACCGCCCACCCGTCTTCGTCCCACGCCAATTGAATAGTGTCGCCGGTGGAAAGGACCAACAACGGCGCACGCCCCCGATGGACGCCCTGCCACACCACAGCCGACGGCGAAGCCGACACCGAGATCGACATGCGGCTCTCGGGGCCGTAAGCCTGCGACGTCACGCCCTGCCCCCACAACAAGCCGGTCAAGCCGACCCATAATCCGTATAATGCCCAGCGCATTCCCTGTATTTTTGCTTTTCCCTAAAAGCTACAAACCTACTCGATTTATGGCTACTCAACAAAAGGTGATGGTGTTGGGTGCGGCGGGGCAGGTGGGCACCGACCTGGTGCATGCCCTCGTTCAACGGGGCTATGATGTCATTGCCACGGACATTCGTCCGGCCGATCAGGTCGATTTACCGGCCCCCTACGAGGTGGTGGACGCCACGTCCGCCGATAACCTCCGTGCCGCCGTCGAGCGTCACGGCGTGCAGACGGTTTATCATCTGGTGGCGATGCTGTCGGCCACGGCGGAACGCTTTCCGCACCGCGGCTGGACCCTTAACATGCAGTCGCTGTTCCACGTGTTGGAATTGGCCCGGGAAAAAAGATTGCGCGTGTTCTGGCCCAGCTCCATCGCGGCGTTCGGCCCCACCACGCCCAAAGATGCCGTGCCCCAGCACACCATTACCGAGCCCACCACCGTTTACGGGATTTCCAAAGTGGCCGGAGAGCTGTGGACACAGTATTACCACCTGAAATACGGCGTGGATGTGCGCAGCGTCCGCTTTCCAGGGCTCATCGGATGGCGGGCCATGCCCGGCGGCGGCACCACCGACTATGCCGTCGATATTTTTTACCACGCCCTTAGGGAAGGAAGCTACACGTGTTTTCTGGGCGAAGATGTGGTCTTGCCGATGATGTATATGCCCGATGCCGTGCGGGGTGTGATCGAATTGATGGAAGCGCCGGCCGAACGGCTCACGGTCCGAACAAGCTACAACATCGCCGGGTTCAGCTTTGCGCCGCGGGATATCGCCGAAGCCATTCGCCGCCGTATCCCGGATTTTACCATCCGCTACGCCCCCGACCATCGGGATGCCATTGCGCGGACGTGGCCGCACACCATCGACGACACCGCGGCCCGCACAGACTGGGGCTGGGCGCCGGCTTACGACCTCGACACAATGGTGACGGATATGCTGGCCCGCATTCAACAAAAAGCGGTCTCTTCGCTGCCGTGATTTTTACGCTCCACATCGAAGGCGTCGCCGTCAATGCCCCCATGGGTGTGGCGGCGGACGAACGGCGGCTCCATACCCGGCTCACGCTGTCAGCCACCCTCCGCTATCGGGTGGCGACCAGTTTTCCCTTCAAACTTCAAGACCTGATCGACTACGAAGCCGTGCGGCGCCTGATGGTGGAAGAAGCTGCATCCCACGAGTGGCTGCTGGAAAATCTCGCCCACCGCATCATGACCAAGATTCAACGGCGTTTTCCGAATACCGTAGCCGGCGAGGTGCGGGTGCGCAAACATCATTTTTCGGGGGCCTTCCCCAACGCCGCCGCCGAGGTGGTGCTTGCATGGCCCCAAACCACATAGCCGACAAGCTTCGGAACATCCCCGGTGCGAGGCTGCATTCAAGGAAAGACGGATGCCGTCCCTTGTATTATTGCAGTCATGAACGAAAACCCATCTTCGGAACGGCCCTTTGTGAGCATCGTGATTCCCGTCCGAAACGAAGAACAATATATCGGTAAGGTGCTGGAAAGCATCTTGGCACAGTCTTATCCCGCCGACCGCATGGAAATCGTGGTGGTGGACGGCCGGAGCACCGACCGGACACGGGAGGTCCTGCAGCGTTATCAGCAGCAGCATGCGTTTATTCGATGCATCGACAATCCGGACGGCTACGTGCCCCACGCCATGAACCGGGGAATTCGGGCTGCTCAGGGAGACGTAATTGTGCGGATTGACGCGCATGCCGAATATCCGAAAGACTATGTGCAGCGGCTGGTGGAATGGCTCCTGCGGCTGAAGGCGGATAATGTGGGGGGCGTGTTTGTGACCCTGCCGGGCGGACAGTCGGACCTCTCCCGGGCCGCAGCCCTGGCAATGGCCCACCCCTTCGGCGTGGGAAACGCCCAATTCCGAATCGTCGATTCGGATGACGAAACGCCCCGTCTCGTGGACACCGTTCCCTACGGGTGTTATCCCCGCTCGGTCTTCGACCGCATAGGCTTGTATGATGAAGACCTGCTGCGCAATCAGGATGAAGAACTCAACGCCCGCATTATCCAGAGCGGCGGGAAGATATACTTAATCCCGGCGGTCAAGATTTATTACTACGGCAGTCGGCGCAACCTCCGCAGCCTGGCGCGGATGTTTTATCAATATGGCTACTTTAAGCCGCTGGTGAATATGAAGCTGAAACGCCCGGCCAGCTGGCGGCAATTTGTGCCGCCGGCGTTTGTGCTGGCGTTGATGTTGCCCCTGCTGGGCGCATTGCTCTATCGCCCGCTGTGGGGGCTGTCGGCGGCGGCGTTGTTGCTGCATGCCCTCATCAATGCCGCCGTGTCGTTTCAAATCGCCCGAACGCAGAAAAAATGGCGCCTATGGCCCTATCTCTGGATCGCCTTCTTAACGATTCACTTGGCTTACGGATGGGGCTTCCTCCGCGGCATGGTGGACTTCATGCTGCTGAAAAAACATCAAAAGAAGCGGGTGGATGTCGCTCTCAGCCGGTAACACCCCGGTCTGGCAGGCCAAGGAAAGCCGACTGCTCGTGGTGTTGGGCGCTTTCTTCGTGGGAAACGCCCTGCTGGCCGAGTTTATCGGTGTGAAAATCTTTTCCGTCGAACGCACGCTGGGATTTGAACCGGTGAACTGGACCCTCTTCGGCGTCTCCGGCCTCTCCCTCAACATGACGGCCGGCGTATTGATATGGCCGCTGGTGTTTGTGATGACCGACATCATCAACGAATATTACGGGCAGCGGGGCGTCAAGTTGCTTTCGTATATGGCCGCCGGCATCATTGCCTATGCCTATCTGGTCATTCAATTGGCCGTCTGGGTGGTGCCCGCCGACTTCTGGCAGGTCAAAAACCTCCCGCAAGGACAGGTGCCCCTGAACGCGGCCTTTCAAGCCATCTTCGGACAGGGGGCGTGGATTATCATCGGATCGCTGGTGGCTTTTCTCATCGGTCAGCTGGTGGATGCCGTCACTTTTCACCTGCTCAAACACCGCACCGGCGAACGGATGATCTGGCTGCGGGCCACCGGCTCCACCGTGATTTCCCAGCTCATCGACAGCTTTGTGGTCATTTTCATTGCGTTTTATCTGGGGGCGGGATGGCAGCTGTCCACGGTGTTGGCCATTGCCGCGGTGAATTACATCTATAAGGTCGGAGCGGCGATTGTCCTCACGCCGCTGGTGTATCTCGGGCATTGGATGATTGATCGCTATCTTGGCCCGAAAAAATCGGCGGCCCTTCGAGCCGCTGCACATCAACAAAGTTATGCGAGCGATATTCGGTGGACTCATCTTTCTGATTAGCTGCGGCCGGCCGGCCGCCTCACCGCCCAAAGCATCGGCCCCGGCGGACAACTCGCCACCCGCGGCACAGGAAACAGCTGACACTGCACCGCCCGAGCCGTGGTCGGAAACAGCCCTTATCAGGGCCATGGCCGCAGACGACTGGGAAGCCTTTGTGAAAGCGTTGCCGCCCTATCCGGTGCGGTATTCCGCCGACGGCTATCTATCGAAGGCCGACCCCCTCTGGATGCCCGGTCAGGACACCGGCACACCCCTGCTGTTCGGTTACGAAGCCGGAACGGGGGATTCCATTTACTTTTCACCGAAACAATTCTTTGAACGATTTTTAGCCCGCCCATGGCCGGAAGGCGAACGAACACCCGATTCGATCCCGCCCGCATGTCAGGGCAACACCATCAACAACATCGCCGAATTTTTCGGGCCCCACGCCCATTACGTCACCTATTGCCTGCCCGGAAGCGAGCAATATGCCGGCATGGATTGGGCGGCCTTACGAATCATCCGGCGGGACGACTCATTGCTGGCCATCGTGCGGGATGCATGGACGCCTTGAAAGCTGTTACCTTTGTTTGCCGGGTTCCATAAAGTGAATGATAAATGAAAAAATGGGTATGGGCCTTGCCGGCCGTAATGCTCTGGACGGCATGTCAGGAGGTGCCGCCCGCCATTGACCTCACGCCGCCTCAGGAAGACACCACCCTCGAAGACACCGCCTATCTGGCCGCCGACAGCCCGCCGGCACCCGAACGCACGGTGCTGATGGAAGAATTTACCGGCGTGCGATGTGTGACCTGTCCGAGAGCTTCGGAAATCGTGCATGAGCTCGATTCCATCCATGGCAAGCGGATGGCGGTGATTGCCTATCATGTGAACGATATTCTGGGCAAGCCTTATTCGGGCGACCCCGACATGCGGCGGCCGGAAGGCCAACAACTCTACGAACAATTCTGGACGGGCGGCTCCATTCCCGTAGGGATGATTGACAGGGTCCAATTCACCGGCGAGTCGGAAGTAGCCGTCCCGCAGCCCGACAAATGGCCCAGCCTTGTGAATCAACGACTGACCGAAACACCCCCGGCCGGCGTGAAAATAGACATCCGGAAAACAGCCGACTCAACCTATGTCATTACCATCGAAACCCGATTTTTTCAAGACCTCAACGAACGGGTATATCTCTCGGTGGCAGCTGTGGAATCAGGCATGATCGTGCACCAGAAATTCCCCACCTATGTCGATAGTGCCTACCGTCTCGAACATGCGTTCCGTGCCATGCTGACGCCCTGGAACGGAATGCTCTGGAACGAAACGCCCAAAAACAAATGGGTCCGCCGTAAGGCGTTCCGGCTCCGAATCACCCCCGAATGGAAGCCGGAAAACATGCACGTGGTGGCGTTCCTTCATTATTTTTCCGCAGGAAACTACGAAGTGTTACAGGCTGATGAACAGCCGCTGGTTCCTTAGCGCAGCAGTGGGACTGATGATGGGGTGTCACCCGAATGATCCTGCCGACGAAGCCCGCCGATTTCAACAAGAATACATCGCGCTGCTCCAACATGCGCCCTCCTCACCCGTCCCTTACGAAGACCGCCCGGCGTATGCGTGGGACTCGCTCTTTTTCCCATATAACGCCGACTTCCGATGGACGGGAACCGCTCGGTCTTATCCGCACCGTAAAATCTATCACTACACCTACGGTGAAGGGCGGACCGACTCGCTGCCGCTGTGGGGCGAATTGTGGCTGCCCCATGGAAAAGACACCTTCCGATTGCTGCTTTTTCTGATTATTCAACAAAACGATTCCTCCCTGTTCCTGCCTTTTTACGACCGGACCAACGGCACGGAAACCTACGGCGGCGGGCGGTATCTGGAGCTGCCCTACGCCGAAGGCCCCATCACAGTGGATTTTAACTACGCCACCCACCCCTATTGTGCATACAGCGACCGCTATTCCTGCATGCTGCCGCCGTCGGAAAATCAGATCCCCGTAGCCGTTCGGGCCGGCGAACGATTGGTGGGCGCACAAAAGAAAAAAGGACACTAAAAAGATGATTGTAAAAACCTATGGTTGTGCATTGGTGGGGCTGGAAGGGCACATCATCACCATTGAAGTGGATGTGGACAAACGGGGGTTTAAGTTTTTCATGGTGGGGCTGCCCGACAGCGCGGTGCGGGAAGGGCAGCAGCGCATCGAGACGGCGTTGAAAAACGCCCGCCTATCGTTTCCGGCCCGCAAGATCGTGGTGAATCTGGCCCCGGCCGACATCCGCAAAGAAGGCGCAGCGTATGACCTGCCCATCGCCGTCGGCATGCTGGCCGGAGAGGGAATTGTCCGGTCCGACAAACTGGAAGACTTTATCATCATGGGTGAGCTCTCGCTCGAAGGGTCGGTGATGCCCATTCGGGGTTCGCTACCCATTGCCATCGAAGCCCGCAAACACGGCTTTAAGGGCGTGATCATGCCGGCGGCCAATGCCCGAGAAGCCGCCATCGTGGAAGGTTTGGAGGTGTATCCCGTCAGCCACCTGCGGGAAGCGGTGGACTTTCTCAACGGCGACCTGCCGCTGCAGCCCGTAGCCTATTCCTACGAGGCGGCCGTCGCGGAAATGTTGCAACGGGTCCGGCTCGACTTCGCCGACGTCAAAGGGCAGACCATGGTCAAACGGGCGCTGGAAGTGGCTGTGGCCGGCGGACATAACGTGCTGATGATCGGCCCGCCCGGCTCGGGCAAAACCATGCTGGCCCGACGCGTGCCCTATATCCTGCCGCCCATGTCGCTCGAAGAAGCCCTCGAAACCACTAAAATTCACTCCGTCGCCGGACTGTTGTCGAAAGAGAATATCCCGCTGGTGGCCGAACGCCCCTTTCGGGCGCCGCACCATACCATCAGCGACGTGGCCCTGGTCGGCGGCGGAACGCCCCCCATGCCGGGAGAAATCTCACTGGCCCATCACGGCGTGCTCTTTCTGGACGAGTTGCCCGAGTTCAAGCGCAGCAGCCTCGAAGTGATGCGACAGCCGCTCGAAGACCGCATCATCGTCATCTCACGATCAAAATACACCGTCACCTATCCGGCCAACTTCATGTTGGTGGCCGCCATGAATCCCTGTCCATGCGGCTATTACACCCATCCCGACAAAGATTGCAGCTGCACGCCGCAGGCCATCCGAAAATACGTCTCCCGCATCTCGGGCCCCTTGATGGACCGGATAGACATTCAATTAGAGGTGCAGCCGGTGTCTTTTCAGGAATTGCGCGGACAGCAGCGGACCGAAGAGTCCTCAGCCGACATTCGGGAGCGGGTCATCAAAGCCCGACAAGTTCAGCGGGAACGGTATCAAGACACCCCCGGAATCTATTCCAACGCCATGATGACGCCGGCCCTGATGCGCCGATATTGCGCTCTCGACGACGCCGGCGAACGCCTCCTGAAAACGGCCATGGAACGCCTGCACCTGTCGGCCCGCGCCCAGGATCGCATCCTCAAAACCGCCCGCACCATCGCCGACCTCGAAAGAAGCGAGACCATCGCCGCGCCCCACCTCGCCGAAGCCATCCAGTATCGAAGCCTCGACAGGGAAAACTGGGGCCTCCGATAACACCTCCACCGAGCAATATTCAGACCCGATATAGATAGACGCCGGGCCCCGACCCAATCGGTTCATTCTTGTTATCTTTCGGGGCAAAAAACAGCACCCCTATGAACACCTATCCTCCGGAAAAAATCCGAAACCTTGTGTTGTTGGGCGCAGCCGGCTCGGGAAAAACCACGCTGGCCGAAACCATGATGTTTGAAGGCGGCGTCATCAAGCGCCGCGGAAGCGTCGATGAAGGCAATACGATGTCGGACAGCCATCCGCTGGAAAAAGAAAAAAAGCATTCATATTTCCTGACGCTGCTGCATACCGACTGGCGCGGCCACAAGCTCAATATCCTCGACACCCCCGGATACGACGACTTCATCGAAGCCATCCTCGCCGGAGCCAAGGCGGCCGACAACGTCCTGCTGGTTGTCAATGCCCAGCACGGCATGGAAGTGGGCTCCGAAATCCTGTGGCGTTACGTTGAGCCCTTCAATCGCCCCGCCGTCATTGTGGTGAACCAACTGGACCACGAAAAAGCCAACTGGGAAGAAACCCTCGAAAGCATCAAACACAAATTCGGCGACAAAGCCGTGGTTATGCAATATCCCGTTAACCCGGGCACCGGTTTCAACAAAATCGTGGACCTGCTGAAAATGACCATGTATGCGTTCGGGCCCGACGGCGGAAAACCCGAAAAAAAAGACATCCCGCCCGAAGAACAAGAACGGGCCGGTGAACTGCACAACCAGCTGGTGGAAATGGCCGCCATCAACGACGACTCGCTGATGGAAAAGTATTTCGAGCAGGGCGAACTATCCGAAGATGAAATGCGGGAAGGCATCCGCAAGGGCATGCTCGCCGGCGACATCATCCCCATCTTTTGCGTCTCGGCGGCCCGCAACATGGGCAGCGGCCGACTGATGAGCTTTATCAGCAACGTCACCCCCTCGGCCAAAGACGCCCACCCATGGAAAACCGAAGACGGCAAAGAGATCGTGGGCCAACCCGACGGCGACCCCATCCTGTTTGTCTTCAAAACCCACCTCGAACACCACGTGGGCAAAATCTCCTATTTCCGCACCGTCAGCGGCGTCGTCCATGCCGGCGATGAGCTGCTGAACACCACCACCGACGAAAAAGAAAAGCTCCCGCAGATCTACTCGCCCAACGGAAAAGAGCGCACCGCCGTGCCCGCCATCCCCGTCGGCGACATCGGCGCCGCCGTCAAACTGAAAAACACCCACACCAACAACACCCTGACGAAGGGCGGAAACAAAGTCCGCATCGAGCCCATCCCCTTCCCCCAACCCCGCATCCGCGTGGCCCTCGAAGTGGTCAAGCAGGGTGAGGAAGAAAAGCTGGCCGCCGCCCTCCACGCCCTCACCGAAGAAGACCCCACGCTCATCGTGGAACATTCGCACGAGCTGAAACAGATCATCCTCTACGGCCAGGGCGAGCTGCACCTCGGCCTGGCGGCATGGCGCATCCAGCACGAGTTCGGCGTGGAAGTGAAATTCGTCGAGCCGAAAATCCCCTATCGGGAAACCATCCGCGGCGAGGGCCGGGCCCAATACCGCCACAAAAAGCAGTCGGGCGGCGCCGGCCAGTTCGGCGAAGTCCACCTCTACGTCGAACCCCACGACGAAAACCGCCCCGAAAAAAGCGACTTCCCCATCCGCGGCAAAGAAGAAATCGACCTCGAATGGGGCGGCAAGCTCGTCTTCTACAACTGCATCGTGGGCGGCGCCATCGACGCCAAGTTCATGCCCTCCATCCTCAAAGGCATCCTCGGCAAGATGCGCGACGGCCTCCTGATCGGCTCGCCCGTCCGCGACGTCCGCGTCTATGTTTACGACGGCAAAATGCACCCTGTGGACTCCAACGACATCTCCTTCCAGATTGCCGGCGCGCAGGCCTTCCGGCAGGCCTTCGAGCAAGCCCAGCCCATCGTCCTCGAACCCATCTACGAAGTGACCGTCTATGTCCCCGAAGCCATGCTCGGCGACGTGATGACCGACCTCCAATCCCGACGGGCCATGATTATGGGCATCGAAGCCGACAAAAACTTCCAGCGCATCCGCGCCGAAGTGCCCCTCTCCGAGCTCTACAAATATTCCAACACCCTCCGCTCGCTCACCCAGGGGCGCGCCACCCACACCCGCCGTTTTCTGCGCTATCAACCCGTCCCCGGCGACGTCCAGCAAAAACTCCTCAAAGAAGCCGCCGCCTCCGCATAGCGATAGGGTTCTTTTTGGGCGTGCCCCCTCGCCTGACGGCTCGGGGTCGGGCCCCTTCGGGCTCGGCTGTTCGCCTCGGCCCGCCCACCATCCCACTCCACACCCTACGCCACCCGCGTGGCTTCGACTACGCTCAGCCAGCGGGTGTTCTCCACAGGCGACGGTCCCTGAGCTTGTCGAAGGGCGGGCCGCCTCGCCTGACGGCTCGGCGCCCTCCGGGCCCCTCACGCAACCGATACCCGAACGAACCTTAGCCGCGGAATTGTTGTTTTGCAAAAGGGGATAGGCCATCCTGTCGCCCGAAAGCCGCCAGGCATTTCGGGAGGAAAGTCCGGGCAGCACAGGGGACCGCGCTCCCCGTCAAGGGGAGGCGTTGGGGAGAAAACCCCCAACGACGGAAAGTGCCACAGAAACCAGACCGCCGATCCGCTGCCCTCCGCGGGCAGGTCATGGAGGTAAGGGTGAAAAGGTGGGGTAAGGGCCCACCGGCTGTGCCGGCGACGGCATAGGCCAGGTAAACCCCGCGGGCTGCAAGGCCAAATAGGTCGGCATCCGGCCACAACGCCGGTAAGGGTGCCCCGCCCAACGCCGACGGGTAGGCCGCATCAGATCAATGACAGGACGTTTCCCCATCCCGCGGGAAACCGACAGAACCCGGCTTATCGGCCTATCCCTTTTTTCTCTTGATTCGAGCAGCTCCCGTAAGTTTGAACGCTGCGATTCGGAGCTTACGCCATGCTGGTTGCCCTCGACTATCTCATCATCGGCGCCTACATCTTGCTCTCCGTCGGCATCGGACTTTACTTTCGTCGCCGAAGTCGGCAAGGGATCGAGGCCTTTTTTGTGGGGGGACGGGACATCCCTTGGTGGTTGGCCGGTATCTCGATGGTGGCCACCACATTCGCCGCCGACACCCCGCTGGCCGTCACCGAACTGGTCTATGCCCACGGCATCAGCGGCAACTGGCTCTGGTGGAGCTTTCTGCTTGGCGGTATGTTTACGGTCTTCTTTTTCGCCCGCCTGTGGCGACGCAGCGGCGTGATCACCGAAACCGAGCTGCTGGAATTGCGCTACGGCGGCAAGCCGGCGGCATTTCTCCGCAGTTTCAAAGCCGCCTACCTCGGCCTGTTTATCAACGTCATGGTCATCGGCTGGGTGGGCAGCGCTATGCTGTCGGTGATCCGCATTATGCTGGATGTGGACGATACGACGGCCGTTCTCATCTTGGGCGGTCTGACGGCGGCGGCGCTGGCATATACGGTGCTCACGGGCATCTGGGGTGTGGCCGCCACCGACTTTTTTCAGTTTATCCTGGCCATGACGGCCGCCGGGGCGCTGGCCGTCTATGCCGTCAATCACGAGGCCGTCGGCGGATGGGAAGCTTTCAAGGCCCGCCTGCCCCGGCATGCTCTTTCTTTCTTTCCGGATCTGTCTAACGGAGCGGCAGCCCTCAAAGGCGCGGCCCTTTCCCTGAGCGTCTTTCTCACCTACGTGGCCGTGCAGTGGTGGGCCAGCTGGTATCCCGGCGCCGAGCCCGGGGGCGGCGGCTACATTGCCCAGCGCATGATGAGCACACCGCGCGCCGAAGACGCCGAACGGGCCACGCTCCTCTTTCAGGTGCTTCACTATGCCGTGCGCCCCTGGCCGTGGATCATCGCCGCGTTGGTCGCCACCCTCCTCTATCCGAACCTTGCCCAGCCCAAAGACGGCTATGTGATGCTCATCCGGGACGTCATGCCCGCCGGATGGCGCGGCGTGATGGTCGCCGGCTTCTTTGCCGCTTTTATGAGCACCCTATCAACGCAAATCAACTGGGGCGCTTCCCTGCTGACCAATGACATATGGCTGCGATGGCAAAAGCGTCCCGTCTCAGCGGCGCATCAAGTGCGGGCCGCCCGATGGCTCTCTTTGCTTATCGGACTGCTGGGCTTTGCCGTGTCCCTTCACGTCGAAAGCATCTCCGGCGTGTGGCGCTTTGTGCTCGAAATCGGATCGGGCATCGGTTTTGTGTTGATGGCCCGCTGGTATTGGTGGCGCATCAATGCGTGGAGTGAGATAACGGCCATGTTAGCCCCGCTGGCAGCCTACGGATTGTTTCGTTTCGTATGGCCGCTGTCCTACCCGACCTCCTATTGGGCTTCGGTGGCATTGGTGGTGATCACCACCCTTATTGTCACCTTCCTGACGCCGCCGGAATCAGCTGACGTGCTCCGGCGATTCTATCGAATCGTCCGGCCCGCCGTGGGATGGAAGCCGATGGGCGGCCCCCCTGTATGGTCATGGATCGGCCGCCAAAGCCTGCGATGGGCGGTGTGGACAGCCGCCACGCTCCTGCTGCTTTATACGGGTGCGTGGCTCCTTTCACACTAAACTAACGGCGCCGCTTCTTGCGAATGGCATCCCGCAGCGACTGTTGGGCGGCATCTTCATCGGTGCCCGCATACAACAGTTGTTTCCGCGGCGAAAAAATGAGCAAGTAAGGCAGCTTGGATGGCTGAATCTGCGTAAATATCGGCGAGGCGTGGCCCAGCGAATCGCGCACGTGGATGATGGTCCGGCGCCGACGCTTGATGCTTTTCACGTAATGTTCCCAGCGTTCCTTGTCGCTATCGACGGCATATTTCAGCAGCCGCACGCTCTTTTTCTGCTTACGCATCCACTTGTAAAGACGCAATGCCATTCCCGCACTTCGCTTGCATGCCGGTGACCACGGCGCCCAGATTTCCACGATCACGTACCGACGCCCCAACGAATCGAGCGTCACCCAATCGCCGGTGATCGTTTCTCCTCCTATGGCAGTGCGAAGCGAAAGCGCATTAGGCGAAAGCGCCGCCGGCTGTGCCGTCAACTTTGCATAACCCAACACCAGCAGCACCGGAAGCATCAAGAATTTAAGCCTTGTCATGACGATGTCTTTTAGTTTTTGTTTAAGGGCTGCAAATAAACACAGCAAAGGGCATGCCATAGCGTCTTTTTACTCTAAATTATCCTGCGGTTTCATCTAAATTTTCAAGCATCGATATAAAAATGTCGTTGGTAAGTCGGTGGGCGCCGACCGAGGCGGGAACAGCCCGTAAAAGGCCGTTCCGGAGCCGGTCATCGACACGTATGATGCGCCGACCCGATAAAGCATTGCTTTCAGTTGTTGAAGCGCAGGGTAAGTGTTCAAGACAATTTCTTCAAATTGGTTGTGGAGCTGCTCCCGCCATGTTTCCACCGGTTGCGATAGAATGTGAATCAGTTCGGAGCGACTCATCGGGCGGGGGCGGATTTGCTGATAAGCCGTGCGGGTGTCCATGCCCTGCGGCGGCTTTACGACCACCACCTGCCATCCCTTTAATGAAAGCGAAAAAGGCGTGACCTTCTCGCCGATGCCCTCCACAATCGCCGGCCGGTCTTGCAAGAAAAACGGCCCGTCGGCGGTGACAGGCGCCAACATTTCGATTTGCTCGGGGCTCGACAGGTCGAGTTGAAAACAGTCGTTCACCATCCGCAATGCAAACGCGGCATCGGCGGAACCGCCTCCGAGGCCCGCTTCGGCGGGGATGCTCTTCAACAGGGCCCAGCGCAGGGGAGGCAAGTCATAACGGGAACGCAACTTCTTCCACACCTTCCACACCAGGTTTTTGGAGGGCGGCAGCGCCATATTGGGCGTATATAAAGCGTCTTTTTTCGCTGGAACGGCTTCGATGGCGTCATGCCAGGGAATGGGGTAAAAACAACTCAGAATGTTGTGGTAGCCGTCGGGCCGGCGCTCCGTTACGTAAAGTCCGAGGTTGATCTTGGCATGCGGGAATCGAAGCATGGCGCTCATCCGATGCGACGCGTTCGACGATCCAAAAACGGCAACAGCACTTGATCGGGCCCCTGCTGAATATCGACAGGCACATAATCGACCCCGTAGCGAAACATCTCCACCTTCATCTCGTGTAAAAAGGCTTGCATGCGCTGCTGAAAAAGCGATTGAAACTCGCTGGGAGAGAGGTGCAGGCGCCGGCCCGTTTCCAGGTCTTCCAGCTGAAGATAGGGCGCGTCGTAGGCAAACGAAACCTCTTCGGGATAAGAAAGCACATGAAAAAAGATCACGTCGTGGCGGCGGGAATGCAGATACTTAAACGCTTCTAATAATGTCTCGAACTGCGGGCCGGGCACGAAAGCATCACTAAACAGCATGATCATAGAGCGGCGGGGCAGCTGGGCGTTGATCTGCTCAAGCACATGGGGGAGGCGGGTCTGCCGGCGGGGTTGGGGATGGCGGAGGGCATGTTCCAGTTGGGCCATCAACGAGCGGAAATGGGTTTGCCGCACCGAAGGAAGCCGATGGAAGAGGATTTCTTCGGCAAACAGCGTCAGCCCGGCGGCATCGCGCTGTTTGCGCAACAGATACAGCAAGGCCGCCGCCAGAAAAGCAGAAAAGGAAAACTTCGTCGGCGTTTCGTCCGCCGGAAAAAACATCGACGAGGAAGCATCAATGAGGAGCTGACAGCGGAGGTTGGTTTCTTCCTCATATTTTTTTACGTAGAGGCGGTCGGTGCGCGCCAGCACTTTCCAGTCGATGTCCCGCAACGAATCGCCCGGCTGATAGGGCCGATATTCCGAGAACTCGACGGAAAACCCGTGATAGGGGCTTTTATGCAGCCCCACTAAAAAGCCCTCCACCAGCCGGCGCGCCCAGAGCTCGAGGCCGCCGTATTGTCCGGCGGCCTCAAGGTCGGGAAACGAGATAGCAGGTTGCTTCCGCCGCTCAGGCGTTGACGTGTTTTTCAATGACCTTTTTGAGGCGATCTTTGGTGACCAGCCCGATTACTTTATCCACCATTTCGCCCTCCTTAAAGAAGATAAGCGTGGGGATGGAGCGGATGCCGTATTGCACGGCCGTTTTGGGATGTTCGTCCACGTTGAGCTTGAGGACCTTAACGGTGCCGTTATATTCACCTTCGACTTCTTCGAGAATGGGTGCGATGGCCAAACACGGGCCGCACCACGTGGCCCAGAAGTCCACAACGACGAGTTTTTCGGGGCCTCCGAGGTCTTTTTGAAAATCGGCATCTGTGGTATGTGCAACCATTGGGATATGGTGTTTTGTGTTTAAGTGATTGCAAAAGTAATGCCCGGAATGGATTCCAGCTGTTTAAGCAGCGGTGCTGAAATCCGGATGCCGGTGCCGGCCTGAAAACGAAGCGGCCCGTCGGCGGTTTCGAGGATGATTTTGAGGTGTTGGTTGCCGGGGTGTTGCTTCATGATTTGCACCAGCGTCTGGGCGGTTTCTTCGGTCAGGTCATCCCATTTCAAGGTGATTTCCATTTCTTTTTTCCCTTCCCATACTTTTTCGAGGGGGATGGCCCGCCGGACTCGGATGGAATATGATTCGTCGCCGTCTTTTTCGGAGGTCTGGACGGGGCCTTCCACGTATATCAACTCTCCTTCTTTGAGGAGATGTTGAGCAGCCTGAAAGAATTCGCCGAAAAACATCAATTCAGCTCTTCCGGTGAGGTCTTCCAACTGCACGGCAGCATAGCGTTCGTTCCGCTTGTTTCTGCGAATGCGAACCATTTCCACCACGCCGGCGATGTGGGCCCATCGGCCTGTGAGCGCCGACAGGTTGGATGCGGTGATGTTGGTAAAATAGGGCAACACCACTTCGTATTCGGCCATGGGATGGCCGGAAAAATAGAATCCCGAATAGGCTTTTTCGGTTTTAAGGCGCCGCTCTTCGGGCCACGGCGCAATGGGCGGCACCGGCGGCGGCGTCACTTCGATGCCGGCGTCT
>JALVCQ010000198.1 GCA_027009805.1 Bacteroidota bacterium | reverse complement strand
CTCCCCGAAGACAACTGGACAGGCCCCACCGGCTTCATCCATCAGGTGCTCTACGACCTCTACCTCAAAGACCATCCCGAACCCGAAGAGTGCGAATATTACCTCTGTGGGCCGCCCCTGATGGCACAGGCCGTCCTGGGCCTGCTCGATGACCTCGGCGTCCCCGAAGAGAATATCGCCTTCGACGACTTCGGCGGATAAGACTGCTTTTTCTTGTGGGCGTGCCCCCTCGCCTTCGGCTCGGGGTCGGGCCCCTCACGCGACGTAGGGGCACGGCATGCCGTGCCCCGCAGTAGGGGCGACGCATGCGTCGCCCCTACAAACGGCGTTGATTTAAGAACACCGATTAACGAATGCTGATTGAAGAACAAAAAAAAGATAAATTAAATCAAAATCTGAAATATTAAATCGGTATTCGATATTCCCCCGTGTTCGAGATTCAGCCGTCCCGTTCATCCCGCCAGCAGTGTGTGCAAATACGCCCCCGCGAAGAGCGTGAGAAAGAGGATGCCCGTCACGGCAATGGTCTGATTGACCAGGGAAGGACGGTATTGCGGCGGCAGTTTCCGGATCAGCCATAGGTTAAGCACGGCAAAGACCGGCGCCGTGACGAAAGAAAGCGCCGTGGCCAGATCCACCATCCAGCGCATGGTGGATGCACTGAAGATAAGCAACAGCGCCCCGCCGCCCACGATGAGCAGCCAGACCGTGCGCCGGTGCAGCACCGTCAGTCCTGCAGGTAACGTCAGTTGCCGCATAAAGCGCGGCATCACCCGCCCGAAGGCGTCGAGGCAGGTCAGCGTGGTGCTGAACATCGTCGTCAGGGCCGCCACCGCAATGATGAGGTAAGCCCCCTTGCCCAGAATCGCCGTGTATATTCCGATGAAACGGGCGGCAAAAGCCACGGCGCCGCGGGGCAGGTGCTCGCCCACCGGATAGACCACCAGCGCCCCCAGCATCACAAAACACAGCGCCAGAAAGGCCGTGCCCCAATAGCCGATGTGGAAATCGACCAGCGCGTCCCGCAGGCGAAGGTTAGGCTGGGCTTTTTTCTTTTCCAGCGCCCAGATGGAATGCCATACGGCCAGGTCGAAGGGCGCGGGCATCCAGCCCATCAGGGGAATGAGAAACAAGAGCAGCGAAGAAGAAAGCGGCCACGTTTGCCGCAGCGACAACTGCCCCGCCCGTTCCGGCAGCGCCAGCACCACGGCCGCCACCGTCGAGACCGCCAGCATCACGATGATGTATTTGATGAGACGGTCGAGGGTGAGGTAGCCGCCGGTGAGCAGGATGGCGGCGGAAAGCGCCAGCAGCCCCAGCGCCAATGTCCACAGTGGCCAGTCCACGCCCAGCAAATGTCCGGCGATACCGGCGGTAACCATCGTTACCGCCCCCTGAATGGTAAACATCGTCCCCACCGTCAACACGCCGAAGAGGGCAAACGCCCAGCGGCCCAGCCGTCGATAGCCTTCAATCAACGATTCGCCGGTGACCAGCGCATACCGCGGGCCGTATTCAAAAAAAGGAAACTTGAAAAAGTTAGCGGCCGCCACCGCCCACACCAGCGCCAGCCCGTATTCAGCCCCCGCCCGCGTCGATTGCACCAGATGCGACACACCGATGGCTGCCCCGGCATACAACAAGCCCGGCCCCAACTTTCGCAGGAAGGCCTTCATGGCGGATAATCAATCGCCGCTGGTCATATCCCACAGCTTGCCCAGGATGCTGCCTTCCCCTTTGCCGCCTGCGGCGCCGTAACGCAGCACCCGTTGCGCCAACCGGCTGAAAGGCAGCGACTGCGTCCACACCCGACCGGGACCGGCCATCCGAACTAAAAAGAGCCCTTCACCGCCGAACAGCATATTGCGAATGCCGCG
>JALVCQ010000197.1 GCA_027009805.1 Bacteroidota bacterium | reverse complement strand
AAATGGCAGATCGGCAAATAGACTTCAAACAGATTTTTCCGGGTTGTATCCTTAGAGGGCTGCGCAAAGGAGGCGGGAGGAATGCTTATCAGGAGAACGAGCACAAATGGGTGTAACCAATTTCTTACGTTATTCATGGTCTTCACCTTCTCTTTTCCCATGCTCACCGCGGGGTTTCATAGCGAATATAAGAAAATTTTCTGTTGGTGTTTGTCCACATGCCCGCCCATTCGTAGGGGCGCCCGGCCGGGCGGCCCCTGCAAATTATTTCATGTCTTTCTATTGAGCGGCTTCGATAGAAAGGGATCATCATTGCAGTATGACGAATGTCCATGAGATTCTGAAAAAGCTGGAGGCATTGAAACCGGAATTGCGGCGGCGCTATAAAGTGCGTGAAATCGGCCTCTTCGGTTCATGGGCACGCAGCGACCAACATAAGAAGAGCGATATGGATGTGTTGGTCGATTTTGAAGCGGGGGCCGATCTTTTCGATTGGATAGGGGCGATGCTTTATCTGGAAGAACATCTGGGGTGTGTTGTCGATATGGTGCCGCGAAGGGCGCTTAGGCCCGAGTTGCGGACGGTAGTGTTGAAGCAGCTGGTGAAAGTATGAGAGACTATCGCATTTATTTGAGGGACATCGTGGCGGCAATGGAAAGCATTGAGAAGTTTATTGCAGGAATAGACTTTGAGGTCTTTGTGTAGCTGTTCGCGATGCTGGTAAGGGAGCATTACCGCTGCCTACCCCTACCTTTGCCCCCCAGACTAAAAGCACACATACATGAAACGATGGATTCCTTTGTTGGCGATAGTGGGGATTGTTTTGATAGCGGTCTTCTCGCTTGCGGGCACCTACAACCGGATGGTGAATGGGCAGGAGCAGGTGCGGACGGCCCTGTCGAATGTGAAGGTGCAATATCAGCGGCGGGCCGACCTTATTCCCAATCTGGTGGAAGTGGTGAAGGGCTATGCCAAACATGAAAAAGACGTGTTGGTGGCGGTGACGGAAGCCCGGGCGAAGGTGGGGCAGATGAAGCTGGGCGACAACGTCTCGCCGGAGCAGTTGCAGCAGTTTATGCAGGCGCAGGGCGCGCTGACGCAGGCGCTGAGCCGCCTGATGGTGGTGGTCGAGCGCTATCCGGAGCTGAAAGCCGACCAGCACTTTCGGGAGTTGCAGGCCCAGCTCGAAGGCACCGAAAACCGCATCGCCTTTGCCCGCAATCAATACAACGAGACCGTGCGGGCCTATAACTCCATGATCCGCCGCTTTCCCAACAATATGATAGCCGGCATGTTCGGCTTCTCGCCCTATCCCTACTTTGAGGCCGAGGCTGGTGCGGAGAAAGCGCCCAAGGTGCAGTTCTGAGGCGCCGATGCTGCGCATCCTCTCCTATCTGTGGCCGTGGAAAAAGCGGCCGCTCCTGACCTCGGCGGAAGCCGAAGCCATCGAAGCCGCCATCCGTGCGGCCGAAAAGCGCACCTCCGGTGAGATCCGCGTGGTCGTGGAAAAGCGCGCGGGAAAAGACCCGATGAAAAAGGCCGTGGCGTGGTTTGAGCGGCTGGGAATGCACCGCACCCAGCAACGCAACGGCGTGCTGATTTACGTGGGGCTGAAAGACCGCCGCTTTGCCATTGTGGGCGACGAAGGCATTCACCGCGCCGTGGAAGAAGGCTTCTGGAATCACACCGCCGAAGGCATGCGGACGTTCTTCCAGCAGGGCCGGATCGTGGAAGGCATTATCGAAGGCGTCCGCCGGGCAGGCGAGGCGCTGGCTCGATATTTCCCGTATGACCCCGAAACCGACGTCAATGAACTTCCCGATACGGTTATTCATTAAGGCACTCCTGCCGGCGTTGCTGTGGCTGAACGTTGCGGCGGGGCGGGCCGAC
>JALVCQ010000196.1 GCA_027009805.1 Bacteroidota bacterium | reverse complement strand
CAGCGGCGACATCACCAGCCGCCCCGCCACGTCCACCCCCGCCGCCGCCAGCATGTTGACCTCATCCCGCAAGGCCCGCGGATCGACCACCAACCCCGCACCGATGACGTTCAGCGTCTGTGGATTGAGAATGCCGGACGGAATCAGATGCAGGACGAATTTTTGCCCGTTGACCATCAACGTATGCCCGGCATTGGCTCCTCCCTGAAACCGCACCACCACCGCATAGTTGTGGCGGGCGTTTAAGCAGTCCACCACTTTCCCTTTTCCCTCGTCGCCCCATTGAGCGCCGATCACAATATCGAGGGGCATGGCTTTCGGGATTAAAGGGGCGTCAGCACTTGATCCGTCTTTTCGTCGGAAGAAACCGAGCGGCGCTTCTCTGCTTCTTTGATTTCTTTGGAACAATATTTACACCGGCCGTTTTCGATCTCCGGTGTGGCCGTGAGAACGACCTCGTGATGATCAACCTTAAAAGGCAACACTTCCTCCACCAACGACCGAAGCTGATAGATCTGCGGAATACAGATTTCCGACACTTTATTGCATATGCTGCACACCAGGTGAATGTGTTGCTTGCGAAGCGAGGGCTCGTATTTCTTTCCGCCCTTGCTGAAATGATGGCCGATGACCAACCCCAGCTCTTCAAACAGGTTGAGGGAATTATAGACGGTGGCCCGACTGATCATGAATCCCTTCTCTTTGACGATCCGATACAGTTCATCAGCCGTAAAGTGCCCCGTCATGCTATATATTTCGTCCAGCAAGTAGAATCGTTCCTGCGTCCTCCGGAGCCCTTTTCGTTTGAGGATATTTTCGAAGACCCGACGCAGTTCTAATGAGTTATGATTTGCCACTGACCGATTTATTTGGATTTATATGCAAAGGTAAACTGCCTCTAAATAACGGCATTAAAACCCGACACCGTTCATTTTCTTTTCGGGCGGACAAGATGCATAGGCCATTATTCTGATGATGTTGACGGCGTTTGGGGTGTTTGTTGTTGTCCGTTTTGCGGTTGTTGCTGCTGCTGTAAGGGGTTGGCTTGGGGCAGCGTGGGCATCGGGAGGCTTTCCACCTCTTCCTGAATCATAGACGGGCCGGACTGCTCCACTTGGGGGGCCGGTAACATCAGGTTAAAAATGATGGACAGCACAATCAGCGCACCGGCCAAATACCACGTGGTTTTTTCCAGAAAGTCGGCGGTCTGTCGGGCCCCCAGCAACTGATTGGAGATGCCCTGAAACGAGGGGTTCAACCCGCTTCC
Source organism: Bacteroidota bacterium (assembly GCA_027009805.1). Classification (GTDB taxonomy): domain Bacteria; phylum Bacteroidota; class Bacteroidia; order JAADEI01; family JALVCQ01; genus JALVCQ01. The sequence continues at coordinate 21,290 of JALVCQ010000196.1, read as the reverse complement.
TTTGGGGTTTTGAATCAGCACGATGAGCATCAACAGAATGGCGATGATGATAGCGAGGACGCTGAGCAAAACAATCATGAAGGGTATTTTTTTTGTTGGATGGCTTTGATTCGGTCTGCAAAGTAATCACTTTTTTCTGGATTCTTCTCTATGAGGATTCGGTAGCATTGCACCGCTTCGTCATAGGCGCCTTGCATTTCCAACAAGCGGGCCATGGTTTCGGTGACCATGGGCGCCTCGGGTGCGGGCGAGGCGATGTCGGCGGTGCTGCTGTTGTCGTCATCTTCCACCCCCAGCTGTTTGAGGAGGTCTTCCAGCGTTTCTTCGGGGGGCGGGCCGCTGTTTTCAAGATTTTTCCTTTGGACGAGCGCAATCAGCAGGCGGCGAAAGATCCGCCGGTCGGGCACCCGCAGGGCGGCATCCGCCAGGGCATCCCATCGGCCCAACTCATCGGAGATGTGGTAGGCGAATGCTTTTAATACATAAGGCACCACAAAGTAGGGATATTTTTCGATGATGCGGGCATGGGCGGCAAGCGCCGGCTCTTCCGCGAGAATGTCGGGATAAGCCGACACGGCGCTCCAAAAACGCTTTTTCACCTGCTTCATCCTACCATGCGTTGATGGTGGCGTTGTAAATATCCTCCGTCAATTGTTCGATCACCTGTTGCGTCAGCGATTCTTCCAGGTCCGAAAAATTTTCCCCGGCCTCAAAGTCCACAAACGCCGAGAAGTGCTTTTCCACGTTGTAAGAAGGTTCCGGATGGTTTTTGAACGTCACTCTGACCGACACCCGAAATCGGTTGTATTGCGCCTGGTCGGCCCCGACGGTGGCCGGTGAAACGGCATAGTCGGTGACTGTCATTTGAAATTCCAGATCTCCTCTTTCCGGCACCTCCCGCAGGCTGGTTTCACGCAGCAAACGGTCTCGAAACGACTCTTCCAGTTGGGCGGCGAAAGAAGGGTTAACCAGCGAAGCACTGTTGGACACCGGATAGAGGGTAAAGGTTTTCACCTCGGGCGGCAGACTCCCCCCCTTGAATGAATAGAACCGGCATCCCTGGAGTCCGACCCAGAGAAGCAACATCACAAGCCCCTTAGAGGTGTTCAAGGTTATAGGCCTTGATCTTGCGGTAGAGCGTTCGTTCGGAGATGCCCAGCATTTCCGCCACTTTTTTTCGGTGGCCGTTATACTTTTTCAGGGCTTTTTCAATCAGTCTGCGTTCCATTTCTTCCAGCGAAAGGATCTCGTCGGTGTCCGCTTTTTCGGAAGGGTCGCGGACGGCGGCGACGGCCGGCCCAGCTGTCACTTTGCCTTCCTCATCGGGCCGGGTGGTCGATGGGAGCCCTCGAGTGATAGGAATCCGGAACTCCGAGGCCGCCGCCGGAGGAGCGGCCGGCATCACATTTGTCGGCGCAGGACTGCCTTGCAACAGAAACATTTTTAACCAGAGAATATCCTTGCGGATTTCTTCCAGATAACGGAAGATCAGTTCCCGTTCTTCCAGAATGGGCGGGCCGGCCACCCGCAGCCCCATTGTCTCGGAAGAAGGGGCGGAAGGAAAATCCAGATATTTCAGGGCCACCGTATCGGTGACCTGCCGCTGTTCTTCGAGAATGGAGATTTCTTCGACCACGTTTTTCAGCTCCCGAATGTTGCCCGGCCACGGATATTGTTGAAACACCTGCAAGCCCGAGGGCGTCAGCTCGATGGGCGGCACCCGATAGCGTTCGGCGGCGTCCAGCGAGAACTTGTCGAAGAGCAGCGGGATGTCTTCTTTTCGCTCCCGCAGAGGAGGTATCCAGATGGTGATGGTGCTCAGCCGGTAATAGAGGTCGTCGCGAAATTTCCCCTCCTGCATCAACTTGCGCAGGTCTTTATTGGTGGCGCCCACCACGCGGACGTCGGTTTTGAGGGGTTTGGTGCCGCCCACGCGGATAAACTCGCCGGTTTCCAGCACGCGCAGCAGGCGCGTTTGGGTGTCGGGGGGCAACTCCCCGACCTCATCCAGAAAGAGCGTGCCGCCGTTGGCGATTTCAAAATAGCCTTTCCGTCGTTCAACGGCTCCGGTGAATGCGCCTTTTTCGTGTCCGAAAAGCTCCGAGTCGATGGTGCCCGGCGGAATGGCGCCGCAGTTAACGGCAAGGAAGGGCCCATGTTTCCGAGGGCCCAGATGATGAATGACCTTGGAAAAACTTTCTTTCCCCACCCCGCTCTCTCCTTGCAGCAACACCGTGATGTCGGTCGGTGCGGCTTTGATGGCCACCTCAAGCGTGCGATGCAGGGCCTCCGACCGGCCGATGATGCCGAACCGGCGTTTGACCTGTTCGATTTGTTGAGGGGTAACTTTTTGCATAGGTGTAATGTGCAATCTCAACTTTCGGCGGGCTGAATGGTTCCAAGTAGTGTGGCGCTGGTGCAGTCGTCGATGCGGACGTTCACGTAGCGGCCGGGCGCCGTGCCCGCCTCGAAAGGAAACACCACCATCTTATTTTGAGAGGTGCGTCCCCGCCACATTGCCGCATCGCGCTTGCTGGGCCCCTCCACGAGCACCTCGAAGGTCTTCCCTACATCCCGACGGTTACTCTGGAGCGACAGCCGACGCTGGAGCGCTATCACCCGCTCCAGGCGCGCTTTTTTCACTTCCGTCGGCACGTCATCTTGCAAAAAACGGGCGGCATAGGTGCCCGGCCGCTCCGAATACATAAACATGTAAGCGTGATCAAACGCCGCTTCCTCCATCAACGCCAGCGTCTCTTCAAACTGCGCTTCGGTTTCGCCGCAAAAACCCACGATAATGTCGGTGGACAGCGCCGCGTCGGGCACATGCCGGCGAATCATGCGAATGCGGTCCAGATACCATTCCCGCGTATAGCCCCGGCGCATCCGTTCAAGCACTTCATCATTACCGGCTTGAACGGGCAGATGAATAAACTTACAAATGTTGGGATAAGCGGCCATGGTCATGGCCACTTTCTCGGTCAGGTCTTTGGGATGTGATGTGGAAAATCGGACCCGCAGATCGGGCGCCGTCTCCGCCACTCGGGCCAGCAAATCGGCAAAGTCCACCGATTCGCCGCCGGGGCCCGTCCAGCGATAAGAATCTACGTTTTGGCCGATGAGGGTAACGTCCCGATAGCCTTTGTCATATAACCAGCGGGCCTCATCAACGATCGACCGAGGGTCGCGGCTGCGCTCGCGCCCCCGCGTAAAAGGCACCACACAAAAAGCACACATATTATCACATCCCCGCATAATAGATATAAACGCCGACACGCCGTCGGAATGCAGGTGAACCGGACGGATGTCGGCATACGTCTCTTCTCTGGACAAAAGCACATTGACGGCTTTATGTCCGCTCATAGCCTCGGGCAGCAAGCGGGGCAAGTCTCGATAGGCATCGGGGCCCACCACCAGATCGCTGATGGCTTCTTCCAGCAGCTTTTTCTTGAGGCGCTCCGCCATGCATCCCAACACGCCGATGACCTTATGACTTCCCTGTTTCCTTTTCAGGGCGTTAAAATATTGAAGGCGTCCCCGCACCCGCTGCTCGGCGTTTTCCCGAATGGCGCAAGTGTTGACCAAAATCACATCCGCCGCTTCGGGGTCATCTACGGGGTAGTAATGATGTTTTTTCAAGATAGCCGCCACCACCTCACTGTCCGCCACATTCATTTGGCATCCATACGTTTCGATATAAAACGTGCCCGCCGGCCGGATGCTTTCCGTAGCAGACCTATCAACATGCTTTTCTTTCACCGTGGAACTCATAAAGATGCCGGTTCTTTCCCTAAGGGAAAAGCAAAAGTAGGGCTTTGGGTGCCAAAATGGCAGAGAACGTTCAGGAAATGAATTTTGAAGCGGCTTTTGCCGAAGCTCCGGAAAAAACTTTCTCACAAACAGGCTTCTCTTTAACGACGCCCTTACTTTTGTTTACTGTTTTAAGCATGCAAAACCGGCTTTCTTATGTCAGCAAACGGAAAAAAATTTCTGGACGACACGTATTATTATATCACGCGTGCGGCGCATCTTTTGAAGATTCCCGAAGGGTTGAGCGAACAAATCAAAGGATGCAACTCGGTGTATGTCACCCGCTTTCCGGTGCGGATAGGTGGGGCGGTTCAGGTGGTGGAAGGGATTCGGGTGCATCACAGTCATCACAAACTGCCCACCAAAGGCGGTATCCGTTTTTCTCCGGCCGTGAATGTCGATGAGGTCAAGGCCCTGGCCACCCTGATGACGTTCAAGTGCGCGGTGGTGGACGTTCCATTTGGAGGGGCGAAGGGCGGTGTGAAAATCGACACCCGCACGGCCAGCATGGCCTTTCAGGAGAAGGCCACCCGGCGCTACACATATGAGTTAATCAAACGCAATATGATCGGCCCGGGAGTGGACGTCCCCGCACCGGACTACGGAACGGGCGGCAAACACATGGCCTGGATCGCCGACACCTACATGAGCTACAACCCCACCGAGCTCAACGCCCTGGCGTGCGTGACCGGAAAACCCGTGGGCCAAGGCGGCATTCGGGGGCGAACCGAGGCCACGGGGCTGGGCGTCTTTTTCGGTATTCGGGAGTTGGTCAACAACAAGCGGTGGATGAAAAAAGTGGGGCTGCCCACCGGTATGGAAGGTAAACGCATCATCGTGCAGGGGTTGGGGAACGTGGGCTATCACACGGCAAAGTTCTGTCAGGACGCCGGCGCAGTCATTATCGGCATCGCCGAATATAAAGGCGGGATTTACAATGAAAAAGGCATCGATGTGGATGCGGCTTACAAACACCGGAAAGAAACGGGAACGATCCTTGACTTCCCGGGAGCCAAAAACATTCTGCCCTCTGAAAAGCTGCTCGAATTTGAATGCGACATCCTGATTCCGGCCGCACTGGAAGGACAGATCCACAGCGACAACATGAAAAAAATCAAAGCCCCCATCATCGCCGAGGCCGCCAACGGCCCCGTCACCCGAGAAGCCGATGAATACCTGACCCGGCAAGGGGCGATCATCCTTCCGGACCTTTTCCTCAACGCCGGCGGCGTGACCGTCTCCTATTTCGAGTGGTTGAAAAACATTTCGCACATCCGGTTCGGGCGTATCGAGAAAAAAAATGAAGAATACCGCACCTCTCGTCATTTGCAGGTCGTGGAAAGCCTGACCGGAAAAAAGGTGCCGCCCACCATCCTTCAACAAATCGTCGAGGGCCCCAGCGAACGGGATCTGGTCCGTTCCGGTCTGGAAGAAACCATGATAACGGCTTTTAACGAAACCATCGAGACCCTGCAACGCATTCGTCGCTGCGATTCGTTGCGTATTGCGGCGTTCTACAACGCCGTCCAGAAAGTGTATGTCAGCTATCAGATGCTGGGCATTTTCCCGTAAAGCCGGCATGGAATGTCCACAAGACGCCTTCCTCACATTGTGGTCTTTACGGGGGCGGGCATCAGCGCCGAAAGCGGAATCGCCACCTTTCGGGACAGCGGCGGGCTGTGGGAGCAATATTCCATCGAAGAGGTGGCCACGCCCGATGCATGGCACCGCAACCCCAGGCTGGTGCTCGACTTCTACAACGCCCGTCGCCGGCAAGTCGCCGAAGCCCAACCCAACGCCGCCCACCAGGCGCTGGCCGAACTCGAACAACATTTTCCCACCACGATTATCACCCAGAATATTGACGACCTGCACGAGCGGGCCGGCTCCACACAGGTGGTTCATTTGCACGGCGAGATTACCAAAGCCCGATGTCCGGAAGCCCCCCACCTGATTTACGACATCGGTTATCGTGACATCCAATGGGGCGACACTTGCAAACACGGCCACCAACTGCGCCCGCATGTGGTATGGTTCGGCGAGCCCGTGCCCATGTATCCCGTGGCTGCCTCCCTCATCCGGAGCGCAGACATCGGCATTGTTATCGGCACTTCGCTGGCGGTGTCGCCGGCCAACTTTCTGGTGGACCTTTATCCGCCGCACGTCCCCATCTATATTGTAAATAAAGAAAAGCCTGAGCTGTCTTTTCTTTCCCCCGGACGAAAAGACCTCACCATCATCGAAACCACCGCAGGGGAAGGCGTCCCCCGACTGGCAGCGCAACTGATCGAGCAGTATGCCTGACGCCTCGACAAGGAAGGCGTTCCACCTTTCTTTTTTCCTGGCACCTTCGATGTGAAGAGAGGCTATCTTTGCGTGCATTGAACGCTTCCCTCGTGGAAAACAGAACAAAACTCATTGCCACCGTCGGGCCCTCATCCGCCGACGCCCAAGTCTTGCGGGCGCTGATTCAGGAAGGCGTCGATACTTTCCGCCTGAATTTTTCTCACGGCACCGCCGACGAGCACGTAAACACCATCCGACGAATCCGAAAAATATCTGAGGAGCTGGGGCGATACGTGGCGGTCCTGGGAGATTTACAGGGGCCCAAAATTCGGGTCGTCAACATCTCCGAGGAAGGCCGCCTGCTGAAAAAAGGTCAACGGGTCACCATCACCTCCCTGGGCGGAGACGCCGACCTCATCATTGACTATGAGCATCTTCTGGATGATATCCAGCCCGGGAAAAGCATCTTTATCGATGATGGAAAAATCAAACTCCGGGTGGTGGAGCGCACAGGGCGTTCGCTCGCGGCGGAAGTGTTAGAAGAGGGGGTGGTGCTGCCGAAAAAAGGCGTCAACTTCCCCGATTCGCCGCTCACCGTCCCGTCCCTTACGCCCAAAGACCGCAAAGACCTGGAATTGGCCATCAAAGAAGACATTGATTGGATTGCCCTCTCTTTTGTCCGCAAGGCCGAAGACATCCTCGAAGTGAAAGATATCATCGACGAGTTCGGCGGTTTTATTAAAGTGGTGGCCAAAATCGAGAAACCCGAGGCCGTGAGAAATATCGAACAGATCATTCAGGTGGCGGATGCCGTCATGGTGGCGCGGGGCGACCTCGGTGTGGAAATGCCCATGGAGGAGGTGCCGCTGATCCAAAAGCGCATCGTCAAGCTGAGTCGAAAAGCCGCCAAACCTTCCATCGTGGCCACGCAGGTGATGGAAAGCATGGTGGAGCGCCCTACCCCTTCCCGCGCCGAAGTGAGCGATGTGGCCAACGCCGTCTTGGACGGCGCCGACGCCATCATGCTCAGCAACGAAACATCCATCGGCCGCTATCCGGTGGAGGTGGTTCGCTTTGTCAAGCGAATCATTCGACGGGCCGAACAAGAAGATTTCATCTATTATCGCCTGAACGAAACCGCCTCCACTTCTCCCACGTTTTTGCCCGACATGGTATGCTACAATGCAGCTGTGATGGCCCAGAAAACCCATGCCTCGGGGCTGGTGGGCATGACCCGATCGGGGTTTACGGCATTCAAGCTGGCGTCGCACCGGCCGCGGGCGGCCATCTTTATTTTTTCCGACAACCGAAAACTGCTGCGGATTCTCCGCATGGTATGGGGTGTGGAAGCGTTTTACTATGACGCTTACGAAAGCACCGATCAGACATTTGACGACGTGGCCCGGATACTTCTGACGAAAAAGCGGGCGGCCCTTAATGACATTCTGGTATATACGGCCAGCATGCCCATTCATCAGCGCGGCCGCACCAACACCATCCACATCCGCCGAATTACTTAAAGCGATGCCTTCCTTTCCTTCCTCCGACGACATCAGAAACGCCCTCCGGCAGGTCATTGACCCTGACTTTCAGAAAGATATTGTGAGTCTGGGCATGGTCAAGTCCATCGAGCCGGCGCCCGAACGCGGCGGCGTCGATATTCATGTTCAGTTGACGACGCCGCTCTGCCCTTTGAAAGACCGTTTCCGCGCCGACATTCAAGCAGCCGTTGCCGCCCTGTTCGACACACCGGCGGATATCCGCGTGCATTTTTCAAGTGTATCGACCTCGGCCGCCGCGCCGCCGTCGGTCCCCGCCGAGCGGGTGTGGCTGGTGGCTTCCGGAAAGGGCGGCGTGGGCAAATCCACCGTAGCGTTTTTTCTGGCCCTTGCCCTTCAACAATCAGGTCACCGGGTGGGGTTTCTGGATGCCGACGTCACCGGGCCGTCCCTTCCCGCCATGTTGGGCCCCGACGTTGCTCCGCCCCGCATCACCCGAAAGGGCGATGAATATCAGATCGAGCCCGTCAAGGCCCACGGTATTCAGTGGATGTCGGCCGGCTTTATCATAGAGGAACGATTTCCTATGGCGTGGCGCGGCCCCATTATCAGCAAAACCCTCCTTCAGCTCATCTATGCCACCCAATGGGCCCCGATGGACATCCTGATCGTGGACCTCCCACCGGGCACCGGCGACGTCCCGCTCACGCTGTTTCAACATTTCCCCGATTCATCCGGCATTATCGTCACCCTTCCCCACATTTTGGCGCACAGCGACGTCGCACGGGCCATTGAACTATTCAGAATGCCTGCTTTCAACATCCCTGTTCTGGGCATTATTGAAAATATGGCTTATTACGAGCCCCGAGGCCCGCAAGGGCCCCGCTACTATCCGTTCGGTCGGAAAGCCGCGGAAGACCTGACTCGACGCTATCAAATCCCCATCGCAGGACGCCTACCCATCGACCCGAATTGGAATACTTTTCCCTTTTCCCAACAACTGGAAAAGAATCACTTAATTTTGCCTATAATCCACAAGCTAACCCGCCGTGAAGGAATCCTTGCACACGAAAAAAGAACCGCTGGAAAGCACAGTTGATTGGCTCCTCGAAGAAATCCGAGGATACATGAGCCAGGATGACGGTGACATCCACACCCTCGAAGTCAACAAAGCTCAAAAGACCATCCGCCTGAAAGTCACCGGAGGATGTGCACATTGCACAACCAATAAAACCATTCTGCATTATTCCATTCAGCAGGCGGTGTCTCGAGAGTTCCCCGACTACAATATCATTATTGAGGAAGGGGAATAAAACAACTGCGCCATGCTCAAACCGCCCCATGCCTTTATTCTGCTCACCGCCTTCTTGTTTATCCAGCGAGGCACCGCTCAGGAATATATCTCGTTGGATGAGCTCCGCCATTACGACCGATATTGGGTGGTCAGTTCGTTTTACAGAGACAGCGCCGAAGCGGCGGCTCGGTATCATCAGCTGAAAGAAGACAAATGGCCGGTGCAAATACTTAAAGTCGAAGAAAAGGGATATGAACCCATTTACTATATCATCTACGAAAAGGCCAGAAACCGTTTGCGGGCCCTGGTTTATCAAATATATGTTCACGATTTTTACAAGCGCCTGGCCCGCATCGTGCGCACAGATCAGTTGATCATCCAAACCCAAAAGGAATATCAGCGGCTGAAACGCAAGAGACCGATGAAAGCGCCCGCGGCCGAGCCGGCCAATGACACGACCCGCTTTTCGGAGCTGGTGCCGACCTCCCATGAAATGGCCGATGCCGATACCCTCAAAGGGACTTCCGACGCCCATGAAAAGCCGTCGGATCCGGAACCAGAGCCCGTTTCACATGCAAAAACACCGGTTGGGAAAGGCAACGACGCCCTTTCAGAAGATCGTAAATCATTGGATGCTGCTGTTTCTCCTGCTTCGGGGGCTGTTTCTTCATCATCCTCCGAGAGCCCCATTGACGATGTAGAGGCCGAAATCCGGCGGCGCCATCAAGAAGAGGCGCAACTCCCGCCGCCGGCGGAAAACATTCAACCCTCCTATCCGGCCGCTCCCTATTATATCATCATCGGTTCTTTCCGCAACCTTGCCAATGCACAACGCCTCGCAAGCGTTTTCCAACAGGGGCAGATCCCCGTGGCTATATTGAAAGCACCCAAAATTGGATATTATCGGGTGGCCATATATCCTACATTCTCGGAAGTGAAAGCTCGAGAAAAACTCCGGCAAGTCCGAGAAGAAATCATTGAAACCGCATGGATTCTTATCAGGAAATAAAGTAAAAATAACATACCCGATTTATGCTTAATTCGGTGCAGCTTTCAAACTATATCATCACCCATAAAGAACGATTCCTTCAAGAACTGATCGATTTTCTCCGGATACCCTCTGTCAGCACGGACCCTCAGTATCGGGAGGATGTGCGGGAAGCGGCTGAGTGGCTGGCATCGCATATGAAACACATCGGCATCGAGAACGTCAGTATTCATCCCACGCGCGGCCACCCCATCGTCATCGGAGAAAAGATCGTGGACCCCGCCCTGCCCACGGTCCTTGTTTACGGGCATTACGACGTCCAGCCGCCGGACCCTTATGATCTATGGGAGTCGCCTCCTTTTCAGCCGGTTATCCGAGAAGAAAAAATATATGCCCGCGGGGCCGCCGACGATAAAGGGCAACTGTTCATCCATCTGAAAGCATTTGAGTGGATGAACAGCGTCCGCTACTTTCCTTGTAATATTAAATTTATTTTCGAAGGTGAAGAAGAGATCGGCTCACCTCACCTCCCCCCCTTTCTGACGCACCATGCCGAACGCCTATCGTGTGATGCCGTGTTGATTTCCGACACTTCTCTGTTGTCGATGGAGCATCCTTCCGTGACGATCGGGCTTCGGGGCCTGAGCTATTTTGAGGTCGAATTTCAGGGCCCTACACACGACCTCCATTCGGGCGTTTACGGCGGGGCCGTTCCCAATCCGGCCAATGCCTTGGCTCGTTTTATTGCAGGTTTACATGCCGATAACGGCCGGATCACCATCGAGCGCCTTTATGATGCGGTGCTCCCCCCCGAGCCGGAAGAATTTGAAGTCATTGAATTTATGCGCCGGTTTGACGATCGGCTCAAACAAGAAACGGGCGTAAGGGAACTGACGGGTGAAAAAGGCTATTCTGCTTATGAACAGACGGCCTTGCGACCGTCGTTGGATGTAAACGGCATGTGGAGCGGATATCAGGGCGAAGGCTCGAAAACCATCATTCCCGCATCGGCCCACGCCAAGTTTTCGATTCGCTTGGTGCCCGACCAGCGCACGGACGAGGTCAATCAACTGGTAAAAAAACACCTTGAAAAACATACGCCGCCGGGCATAAAAGCCACACTCAAAATCCTTCATGGCGGTGATCCCTACCTTCTTTCTGTTCATTCGCCGGAATATCGGGCCGCCGCAGCAGCCATCGAGGATGTATTCGGGAAAAAACCATTACCCCTTCGCACGGGCGGGAGCATCCCCATTGTCACGCATTTGCGAAAAACGCTCGATGCTCAGGCCGTCCTCCTCGGGTTTGGGCTCGACTCGGATGCGATCCATTCTCCCAACGAACATTTCGGCATTAAGAACTTCCTCACGGGCATCGAAACCATTCCCCACTTTTACCGGCACTATGCCCGCTTCTGCTGCACCTAACCGGTTATGCGCGCCCGATCCGTTTTATTCTTCATCATATTGGGGCTGCTCATCGCAGGTTTTGCGGCCTATCTTTATCGGTTTCGCATCGATTACACGCTTCGATTTTCATCTTCATGTGAGCATCTCTCGCCTGACACCCTCGTTTTATGGTCCCGGACCACCCGCCTGCTGGACACGGCCCGGGTAACGGTGGATGACGATAAATTCCCGCCGGCCCGTCTTCGCTGGTCGCGCGGCCGACTACACGCATCGACGGATTCAAATGGGCTTGTTTTCTCATTAGCCCTGCAAGGATGGCCGCCGCTTACCGGACGCCTTCGTTTGGCGGGACATACGGCCCGATGGCGCTGGACCAGCGGCCCGGGAAGCTGGGAAGCACAATGGCGCCTGTGGCGGCGCGCTCCGGAATTGAAAAGGCTGCTCGATTCTTTCTCTCATCAGGTGCTTTTGCCCTGTAACAGGCCTTTTCTGGCATGGAAAGCGCTCACCCACCCCACCCTGACGGTCTTCCGTCCCACGCAGGTGCTGGGCGTCCGCACGCTCGTTCCCCCCGAACGATGGCTGCAATGGGTCCGCCGATCGCTTCAGATCACGGTGCATGAAGCCGGTGCCGCCGGCATGGCCCTCGACCAACAGCCTTTCTTATACTGGTTCGATCCGGCATCCGACACCGCCGACGTGCTGATTGGATACGGCGTTCGCTATCCGGACCAAGCCCCGCCGTCCTTACAATGGAGCATTTTATATTCCATCAAAGGCGGGCCGGCGTGGCGGTTGGAACGCCCCCTTTCCTTTCAAGACGTTCCGGCGTTTGTCGAGGAAGCACTGCGATGGGCGCCCCAGCTTAATCCTTCGCCGTCAGGGGCGCCGTGGGCCCTTTTCCTTCCCGATCCCGTCCGGTCCCGTCAACGCCCTTATGCCGGTCTGCTGGTGGTGTATTTTCCTGTGGATACGCACCTTGTGCATCCCGAAGCGCTCCTAAAAAAATATGGCGAAGCAAGCGATCCAAAGCCATAATGCTGCAATAAGCCAGTCCCCGCCAGCCGGCCCGCCAGCCGCCCCGGAAAAAATACAGCCGGCCGAATTTCCACATGCTATGCAACACGGCCGCCCAAGGGCGAAAACCACGCCCGCGGGCCTGCCAATCCCGCGCCCGCAAACGACCGTATCGAAGGGCTTTGCCCACATGTTCCTCGACGGACCGAACAAAATAGTGATGAAGAAGGCCGGGCAGGCGTATTTTCTTCGTTCCCCCGGGAATCGCCAACTGCTCATGCACGTGATGGAGGGTCCAGCGGGCCCCCGTGCGTCGATGATAAATCCGCGGGCGATATTCCGGAAACAACCCACAACATCGAAGGGGTGCGCCCACATAATAGTTGAGGCGGTTAAGGTAAAACACCTGTCGGGGATCATCCCATTGTTGTTGATGGAGCGCCCGAACCAGCGCCTCATCGGGGACCTCATCGGCATCCAACATCATCACCCAATCCATGCGGGCTTGCTCCTGGGCCCAGTTGCGCATGGCGCCGAATCCTTTCCATGGCTCGACCAAGACTCGCGCGCCCCATCGCCGCCCCAGTTCGGCGGTCCGGTCGGTGGTGGCATCATCCACCACCAACAACACTTCCGCCACTTGTCCGGAAAGCGGGCGAATGACCCGTTCGATGGTCTCGGCGGCATCGCGGGCGATGATCACCACCGAAATGGGAATTACATGATTGGGAACCAAAAAGGCCTATTTTTGTTTATGCAAGTATAAGCCATCACCTCCCGCCCATGACGCAACAAGTTCATTATCTTTCAGAAAAAGAAAAAAAGCAATTATTCAACAGGGAATTTTTGCCTTACATGAACGACCTGTATAACTTTGCATATTATTTAACCAAGAACAAAGAAGAAGCCAAAGATCTGGTTCAGGAAACCGTCATGCGCGCTTATGAACGCATCCATCAATATGCGCCCGGCACCAACGCCAAAGCATGGCTTTTAATTATCCTGAAAAACTTATTTATCAATCAATACCGGCATAAGCGCCGCATCCCCGGCCGGGTTTCCTATGAAGAATATCAATCGACGGCGGCGGAACACCCCATCATCGACACCGAAAGGGAAATTTTCGACTCCCCCCTCAGCGGTGAGGTGGCCGCAGCTTTTAACAATTTGCCGCCCGACGACCGCTTGATCATTTACCTTGCCGACGTGGTGGAACTGAAATACAAGGAGATTGCCCACATCCTTGATATTCCTGTGGGCACAGTCCGCTCTCGGCTTCACCGCGCCCGAAAAGCACTCAAAAAAATGCTGCTCAAATATGCCCGCACGATGGGGTACATCACCGACGAAGACTTTAATGAAAGCGCGGTGTCGTCCGCCCCGCCCCACCAAAAAGCGGATGTCGTTAAAAGTAAAAAATCATGAGCGAGAAAGCATCCAATGGTCCGATTCGCTGCAAAGAAGCCAGAAAGCTGATTGAAAAGTCTTTCTATGACACCCTGACCATTCCCGAACAGATTAACCTCGCAGGCCACCTCATGGAGTGCAGCGATTGCCGCTTGTGGAATGAAACGGAACGATGGGTGCGGCAAATGGCGCGTTCGTTTTTTCCTCAGCAGGAAGTACCTTATGACCTCCAGCGGTTCTTCCACAAGCTGACTCCCTCCTAAGGGTCCCCTTTATTGACTTCCATCGAACTGCCCGCTTCGCCTGCTGAGGTGCGCATGTTGGCGCGCCTGATCAGCCGCATTGAAAACGGCGACGGGAAAATATTGGATGCGCTGGCGGCGCTGCCGGGGCTGCCGCCCGTCCCGGTATGGGGAATCACCGGTCCGCCGGGCGCCGGTAAAAGCACGCTGGTTGACCAACTCCTCCAACACCTTTCATCGGAAGGGGCCTACGTGGCCGTGGTGGCCGTAGATCCATCCAGTCCGTTCAGCGGGGGCGCCCTGCTCGGAGACCGCATTCGCATGCAGCGGCACGCCACCAATCCCCGCGTGTTCATCCGCTCGCTGGCCACCCGCGGACAAATGGGCGGACTGACCTTTCACACCTGGGAGGTCGTCGCTTTGCTTCGTCATGCCGGATTTGATTATATCCTCATCGAGACCGTGGGCGTGGGACAATCGGAAGTCGATATCATGCACGTGGCCGACACCACCGCCGTGGTGCTCGTGCCCGAAGGCGGCGATGAAGTCCAGCACATCAAAGCCGGATTAATGGAAATTGCCGACCTGTTCGTAGTCAACAAGGCCGACCGTCCCGGCGCCGACCGCTTTCTGACGGTGCTGAGAAAAATCGCCCGGGAGCGGGACATCCCCGTGGCGGCCACCGAAGCCCATCGCGGACAAGGCATTGCTCAACTGGTCGAAAAGCTGAAAGATATGACGCACCGCCGCCGGAAAGACCCCCATCGTATCATCCAGCAACGAACCCATCAAGCCTATCGCCTGATTGCCTCCTATCGCACGAAAGATCTCTCCCCGGCCCTTATTTATCGGCGGTTAAAAGACCATCCGAACGCCGCGGCCCCCGACTTTAATCTCCTGAACGCCGTTCAAGACCTCCTGCCGCCGCCGTCCTCTTAGAGAACAACCTCTTTGTATTCCTCCGGAATGGGAGGAAGCGTGATCCCGCTGCGCAGAAACGCCGGCTTTTGATAAGCCCGCCAATCAATCGCCTGTGCAAAATTGGGGTCGGCCTCCTTTGTTTCCCGATTAAGATGACGCAAGAGTTTTTCGGCGTCGTTATAGACCGCCTGGTCGTAACTAAACCCAACGGCGATGACATTGACCCGAATCTTATTTCCCAGGGAAGGGTCGTGTGCATAGCCGAACACCACCTCGCCTTCGTTCGCACCCGATACGGATAAGATATTCACCGAGGGCTGATTTTCGGGCGTTCCATAAGCGATATATATCATCTTGTAACGGGCGGAATGAAGCCCCTGTTCCAGGAGAAACGGGCGGTCCAGCGCTTTCCGGACGGCATCATTCAGATTGGTGAGGCTGTCCAGTTCAACCTGTCCCATCCCTATCGGCCCAAGCCGACGCTGCAGCACGTTCCGGATGTCGTTGATGTCCACGTTTACGTGTCCCTTCGAACGGATCACATACACCACACTTTCCACGGCCTGGGCCAACACCTCATCGGCCCGCCGAAACCCTTCATCGAGCGTGATCGAAGAGAAATGTTCCCGAAGGCGCTCATTGTCCACCACGAGCACCGACTGCGTATGCTGGAAAAGCGATACGACGCCATCAGCGGCCCGCCGCATCCGATCCATCCCTTCGGCTCGGAACGGAAGCGTGATCACGCCGATGGTGGTCACGCCTTCTTCCCGGGCGATTCGGGCCACCACAGGCGCCCCTCCCGTGCCGGTTCCGCCGCCCATCGCCGCAGCGATAAACAACAGCTTGGCGCCTTGAATAAACCGCCGGACCTCCTTTTCTTTTTTCTCCATGGCCGTCCGGCCTTTTTCCGGATCGGTTCCGGCCCCGTATTCTCCCATGCTCAAGACCGTAACATTCCGAAAGCGTTCGTCCTGTAAAGCCTGGCCGTCCAGGTTCGCCACCATGTAATCCACGCTTTGGAGTTCTTTCTTGGTCTTTGATGCCTCGATCATACTGGCCACGGCATTGCACCCGCCGCCGCCGATGCCGATGACGCGGATTTCATGTCGTCGCTCAGGCGTTACGCCTCCCACTTTAAGGGCCATGATTACACTTTATTTTATTGAGCAGACGTTACGGTTTTCTCACGTCGGATTGTGGGGCGGGTTTCTGCACGCCGAAAAGCATTGCGAGGAACCGCCAGAAAATCTTTTGCATCCTTGAAGGCGCCTTATTTTCCTCGGGGTCCACATCGTTGGGTTCCTCTGCTTCCTCTTCGGGCACCGGACCGGCCTGCGTGGACGCAGTGTCGGCGGTGGAAAACACGTCCACGGTTTCGGGAGATGCCTCCACCGCACCAATACACGCATCCAGAAGGGAAAACGCCAGTTCCTCCCGTTGCGACACGGCCGCCAACACACCGGATAGACTGCTTTTCAGCGGCATCACCTTCACGGCTTTCCCCAATACGTCGCCGGATTTCTCGTCAATGTCTTTCAGGTGCGCCACGCCGCCCGTGAGGTAAATCCCGTAAGGAAGCACATCGACACTTGATCGGGCGATGGCCTGTTTTACCATTGAGAGAATCTCCTCAATGCGGGCCTCAATCACCGTCGTCAGTTGCTCTTCAGAGACCCGCCATGCACGGGTGTTTTGTTCCCGCCCGCCGACAAACACAATGGGGCCGGCCACCCGCTCAGCCCTTCCTTTATCTTTGACCAGTTTCTCCGCCACCTTCGAAGGCAGCTCAAACGCCCGGCTCACGTCTTGAATAATATTCACCCCTCCCAACGGAATGACCTGCATATACGCCTTTCCTTCTCCCTGATAGACGACCACTTTCGTCAGCTGGTGGCCAATGTCCACGACGGCCACCCCTTCCCGGACCTCCTCTTCGGTCAGCGCCTCCCGGTATGCCTCACCGAAGTCCTGAATCTGCAATTGAGGATGGCTTTGCAAAGCATTCCGGTAATTCAGCAACTCCTGTCGGGGCAAAAGGACGCCCATAAATTGGATAGACAACTTTTGGGCCACCATCCCCAGAGGATGCACGCCTTCTTCCCGATCATCCACCCGATAAAGCCTCGGCGTAAGGCTCAACACATCAAAGCCTGGATGCTTTTTACGCAAGCGATGGCGCGCACGCCGTTCCAGCTCTTCAATGTGTTCTTGTTGAATTTCGTGTCCGCCTCCAAACTCTATCGGTGAGGGTTCTATATAGTCCACCCGCATCGACGGAGAAGCCACCACCATCACGACCGAATCGGCCCCCGCACCGATCTCTTGCACCATGCGATGAAAGGCGGCCGGACGAGACACCCGACCCTGCTGAACCACATGACCGGACCGCTCAGCCACCTTACTGATATACCCTTTTCCGTTGGTCCCGATATCATACCGGGCAAACTTTATTGACAGGGAGCCCACATCAATAAAAACGGCGCTTTTCCGCGCTCTATCTATGTTCTCAGGCATCGGGCGGTTACTTTACAATGGCCTGTTTCGGATAGCGTAAATCTATAAATCGATATCGGGATTCATAGACGTACGGCAATATTTTTTCCAGCAGCGAAAGCTGTTGGTCCAATTCTTCCAAATTGCTCCCCAGAAACGCCCGATATCGCCCCACCCGCTCGCCGATGGAAAGCTGTCCGTCCGAATCCACATATATGTAGGCCACCTGATTTTTCCAGTAAGGATGCATCAGAAAGGCTTCCGCCAGGCGAAGGGCCTTTTTAAGGGGGCCTTTCTCGATTCGCCCGCCCTTTTTATACTCCACTTTCAAATCGCCCGCTATCACCAATGCATGCACCGACGTGCGCCCGGAAATGGGTAACATCACATGATCCGCTGAAAGATAGAAAGCCCTTCCCTTTCGCGGGATCACCCGAAAAAGCGGGATGCGCTCATCCACAAAGATTTCCAGAGTGCCGCTGTAATCGGCCTTAACGGCCAGTGCACGCACATAGGTTTCCTGCCGAACAATGCTATCGACGCGCCGGAGGGCTTCTCCAATCGATAAACTGGTGTCCCGAAGGGCGCGTTCAAGATGGCGGCGCAATTGGACCGTATCCGTAAAAGGGCGGAGGGCCGCGGTGTGAATGTGCAGGCGCTGCACCCGCCAGTGGAAGCGGTTTGTCTGATTGCTCCACCACCCCAGGGCCAGCAATCCGGCCGCCAGCAAACCGATTCCGAGCCATCGTCCCCCTTGCACCGCCGCCGACAAGCTTAATGAAGACGTTCCCGAAGATAAGACAGAAGGACCTGATAGGCCTCCTCGTCGGTGGTCCAGCCGTAATGCGGCGCCACCTCATGCTCCATGTAGGTGCGGGCTTCGGCCAGCATGCGGCAGGAGTCCAAAAACTGGATGGCTTTTCGATAGGCCCGTTCATCATCGCCGAAAAGGCGCTGGACGAACATCATCTTGTGATGAAGGGGGATGGCTTTGCTTAATGACTTGAGTTGGTCTTTCCGGAGTCGGTCGGCCAGGGTTTTCGTCTCTTCAAAGGGAAGGCCGGCGGCGCTGGAAGAAGAAGGCTGCGTTTCGGACGTGGCCGGTTGAGGCGGCGGCGCTTCATCAGAAACCTCACCGGGCGTGTTCATCGTCGGTGGAGGCGGAGGGGCCTGTTCTTCCACGGATTTCACTGGCGCTTTCTGAACCGGCGGGGAGGGCTTTTCTTCGGTCACCGATGCGGTCGGCAAATGCGTTGAAGCGAAGGTATCGGTCCGCCCCAGTTGGTCATAAGCCTCCATCAGCACCTTTTCCGCCCAGTCCCGCTCCAGGCGGGACAGTCCCCCCCCCCTTTCCAGCAGGTCGGCCACGCGTCGCAGGCGATCGCCAAGCCTGTCTTTGTCTTTTTCCATTCGATTACTCCACGCGGAATTTGGTCAGGTGGACTTTCCGCCCGTTGGTCAATTTC
Organism: Bacteroidota bacterium; assembly: GCA_027009805.1. Lineage (GTDB taxonomy): Bacteria > Bacteroidota > Bacteroidia > JAADEI01 > JALVCQ01 > JALVCQ01. The sequence goes on along the minus strand of JALVCQ010000196.1, from coordinate 2,455 downwards.
ATCAGGTAGAGGCCCTGCGTCCATGAAGAGACGTCGAGCCGGTAAGCACCCGAAAAACGTCCTTCAGCGGTTTTTCGTCCCAGCAAGTCCCACACTTCGTAATGGACGGGGCCGTTTTCTCCGGGCACGGCTATCCGCAGCCAATCATGGGCCGGATTGGGATAGAGGGTCACCGCAGGCTCGGAAACGGTTTGCACGGAAGTCGTCACGAGGTTGACTTTGCGGATGTAGTCGTCGTTGGTGGCATCGTTTCGTTCGAGCACGTAAAGCTCGTTGCCGTTCATTTTCAGGTCGTAAATGACGTTAAACCGGGCGCTTGTATCGGCGCCGTCCACGTGACCGCAATCGTTGGCCCATTCACTGCCGGCAAAGACGGTCAGGGCACTGCCGTCGTATTTGAGGATGTGGCATTGGTCGCCGATGTAGTAGTTTCCGGCGGCGTCCTTGGTCACGGCCCGATATATCCACGTGCTGATGCCGCTGCCGATCCCCACTACGGTGGTCACCTGTCCGCCGGCGATTTTTCGGATTTTCTTGTTCCAGCTGTCAGCCACGTAAAGGGCGTTGTCGGTGGTGCTGTAATAAAGGCCGTAGGGGCGATAAAATTTGGCGGAAGCGGCTGCGCCGTCATCGCTGCCCGATTGATTGGCCGTTCCGGCAAAGGTGGTCACCGAGCCGGCCGGAGTGATTTTTCGGATGACATGGGTCTCATAATCGGCCACGTAAATATTGCCCTGCTGATCGACGGCGACGCCCGAAGGTGTGTGGAAGTGGGCATTAGAACCGGTGCCGTCCTGGTGGCCGGCGTTATTGGGATCGCCTGCCAGCAGGGTCACTTGTTGTTGGTTGCCCAGGCTGGAAAAAGGAGCGATTTTGCGAATGACGTGGTTGCCGGCATCGGCTACGTAGATATTGCCGCTGCCGTCGATGGCGATGCCGCGGGGACTGTTAAATTTTGCCACCACGCCCGAGGCGTTCATGTAGCCGGCGGCCCCAAAAGCCCCCGCCCGGATATAGACTTTTCCATCCGTATGAAAAAGGCGGATGACATGGCCGCCCTCTTCTGACAGCCACAGGCGCCCCTGCCCATCAAAAGCGATGCCGGCGGGGTTGGTCAGCCGCAATGAAGAATAGCCGTTGACCGTGGTGCCCGTCTGCCCCTGGGGGTTGCCCGCGTAAGTGGTGACCGTTTGTGCTTGAAGCGAAAACGTGAGAAATGCAAGAAAAACGGGGATAAACAGTTTCATTGTGCTGTTTGTGTTGATTGGAAGCAAAGGTAAAAAACAAGCCGTTCAAATCAGCAATTGGAGAAGATTTTCGATGACTTGCGGATAAAAGCGATATTCCAGCTGATGAATGCGTTCGGCAAGGCTTTCGGGAGTTTCTCCGGGCCGCACTTTCAAGGCGGCTTGAAAGATGACGGCCCCGCGGTCGTATTCTTCATTGACGTAATGAATGGTGATGCCGCTTTCGGGGTCGCCGGCCTCGATGACGACCCGATGGACCCGCATGCCATACATGCCTTTGCCGCCCCATCGGGGCAAGAGCGCCGGATGGATGTTGATGATGCGCTCGGGAAAAGCCTGAATCATCGCCGGCGGGATCTTTCGCAGGAACCCGGCCAATGCGATGAAGTCGATGCGGTCTTCCTGCAGCCACGACAGGACGGTGTGGTCCTGTAACTGACGAGCGTTGAAACATCGGATGGGTAAGCCGTAGGGTTGCATGCGGGCGATGACGCCCGCCCGGGGACGGTCCACATAAAGGGCGACAACTTCGGCGTCGGGTCGCTGATGGAAATAGCGATAAAGGTTTTCGGCATTGGTGCCGGAACCGGAAGCAAAAACCGCCAGCCGCACCGGACGGTGTTTTTGGGGGGATGAAGATTTCACGCCCACAAAAAAAGCCCGCGGACGCTAAACACCGGCGGAAGTTTTTTATGGGGGCGGTTCGCGTGAGGGGCCCGGAGGGCGCCGAGGCGCAAGCCGAGGCGGACCGCCCTTCGACAAGCTCAGGAACCGTCGCCTATGGGGAACACCCGCTGGCTGAGCGGAGTCGAAGCCACGCGGGTGACGCAGGGTGGGTAGTGGGATGACGGGCGGGCCGAGGCGGACAGCCCTTCGACAAGCTCAGGAACCGCCGAGCCCGCAGGGGTCCGACCCGAAGGCCCGATAGGGCCGGAGGGACACGCCCAAATCCTGAAAAATATTTAAGGTATCTGAAACTCGTCATGAACGATACGTGCCAAGAAACTGTCGATATTGCTGCGAGCGTCGAGATGCTGGGGTAGGACAGATGAGAAAATGTAAACGGCACCCGAGGGAAATGTGCGGCGGGCCGTCACGTGGGCGGTGCCGTTCCACGGGGTGGATTGGAAGTCTTTAATGACGACCAGTTCGGCGTCGTAGAGCGGTGTGGCGGAGGGGTGTGGATGAAACGGCCGGGCGGAGGAGAC
>JALVCQ010000195.1 GCA_027009805.1 Bacteroidota bacterium | reverse complement strand
GTATTGCCCTTCATACGGCGGGCGGATGCGTTGTATGCCGTGGAAGCGTTGCATGCAATGTCTCTACAATTACCATAACCACAAACACAACGGAACCAAACCGGCGAAAATCAATGTAGAGGGCGACCGGCCGGGTGCCCCCTACCACATTCTGCGTCCCGACCGAATATCGAACACTGAACACGGGGGAATATCGAACGCCGAACACTGATTTAAGATTTAAGAATTTGTTTTAATGTATCCTTTTTGTTCTTAAGTCAGCGTTCGTTCATCGGTGTTCTGCCATCCCCCGCTGGCTGAGCGAAGTCGAAGCCACGCGGGGCGGTCTGGTGCCTTCCGCGCCCTTCGACTACGCTCAGGGAGCGGAAGGAGGTAGAACAGAGAGCCGGAAGGTTCGCGTGAGGGGCCCGGAGGGCGCCGAGCGGGAGCGAGGCGGCCCGCCCTTCGACAAGCTCAGGGACCGCCGCCCGTGGGAAACATCCGCTGGCTGAGCGTAGTCGAAGCCACGCGGGTGGCGCAGGGTGTGGGGTGGGATGGTGGGCGGGCCGAGGCGAAGAGCCGAGCCCGCAGGGGCCCGACCCCGAGCCGTCAGGCGAGGGGGCACGCCCAAAATGAAAAAATCTATACCTGTGGCGTGCGGCTGTATGGTGTGACGGAGAGGTCGGTGGTGCGGCCGGCTTCGAGGAGGAAGCGGGCGGCGCGTCCGACCATGGCGGCGTTGTCGGTGCAATATTCGATGGCGGGGAAGAAGATGCGCCATCCGTGTTGTCGGGCGGCCGTTTCGGCCATCTGTCGGAGGCGGGAGTTGGCGGCCACGCCGCCGGCGATGCCGATGTGGCGGATGCGGTGTTGCCGGGCGGCGCGTTCGAGGTTCTGGATGAGGGGGCGGAGGGCGGCTTCTTGAAAGGATGCGGCGAGGTCGGCGGGGCGGTCGAGGGCGTCGGGATGGTCTCGGAGGAGGTATTTGAGGGCGGTTTTGAGGCCGCTGTAGCTGAAGTCGAAGCCGGGCATGCGGGCGATGGGGAAGCGGAAAGCGTGCGGGTTGCCTGTTCGGGCGAGGCGGTCGATGGCGGGGCCGCCGGGATAGCCGAGCTGCATCATGACGGCGGCCTTGTCGAAGGCTTCGCCGACGGCGTCGTCGCGGGTGCGGCCGATGATGCGATAGTCGAGGGGGCTGCGGAAGAGCATCAGTTGCGTGTGGCCGCCGGAGACCAACAGGTTGAGGAAGGGAAAGTCGGGGTAGGGCGGCTCGATGAAGTGGGCCATCACGTGGGCGTGCAGGTGATCGACGCCGACGAGGGGGATGCGGCGCCCGACGGCGATGCCCTTGGCGTAGGAGAGGCCCACGGCCAACGAGCCGACGAGGCCGGGGCCGATGGTGGCGGCTACGGCACCGATGTCGGCAAGGGCGCGCCCGGTCTCGGAAAGCAGGTGTCGGAGCAGGATGGGCAGCGCTTCGAGGTGTTGACGGGCGGCAAATTCGGGGATGACGCCGCCGTAATGGGCGTGGATGGTCTGCGAGGAGGTGAGATGCTGCACCAGCCGGTCGCCCTCGTAAAGGGCAACGGCGGAGTCGTCGCAGGAGGTCTCGATGGCCAGCAGAAGGGGGTGGGGCATGCGTCAGGGCAGGTATTCGGGGTCTTGCACGTTCATCACCAGGGTATAGTAGAGATACTTCTGCACCCATTCGGCCTGACGGCGGGGGAGGATGTCGGCGAGGTCGTCGGTGCGGATCCAGTAAAGCGGGAAGGGGCGCAGCGTGACGCCCTCAACGGTGAGCACCACCATCGGGGCCACGGCGATGGTGTGCACCTTTCCGACGCGGCGGAGGCCGTCCCACTGCCAGCGTTCGGCGATGAGAAAGCTTTCCACCTCGGCGGGGTCAAACTCGGTGTAGATAATGGAGTCTTCTTCCCATTCGACGTCGCCGTCGGCACGCGGTACCTTGATGACTTCTTCCACGGCGCCCAGCGTGCGGAACGCTTGATGGGGGATGGCTGCCCGGGCGGAGTCGGTTCGGTAGGTGACAAGGGTCGAGTCTTCGAGCAGCCGTCGGTGGATTTGCTGAAAAAGGGCGTGGAACTTACGGGCGGCGGGGTCGATGAAGCGCCCTTGACTGTCGGTCAGGCGCAGGACGCGGTAGGAGCGGGACGGGAAAGGATAGGTGACGCCTTCTTCGTCGGAGGTCAGATGCTGACAGCCGGTGGCCAGCACGAGCAGCCCGGCGAGTGTCCAGTGCAACAGGCGCCTCATGGTTTGGAACCGGGGTTGAGCCATTGATTGAGCATGTCGCCCGCTTTTTTCTTGGCTTTTTCTTTGGCTTTCCGCTTTTCTTCTTCTAATTTCCGGCGGGCTTGTTCTTCGAGTTCTTTTTTCTTGCGTTCGGCTTCTTCGCGGGCTTTTCGTTCCAATTCTTCCCGCTTTTTGCGGAGTTCTTCTTCGGCTTTGCGTTTTTCTTCTTCGAGGCGCTGTTGGGCTTGTTGTTTTTGTTGGTCGATGAAGTCCTGTCCTTTCTGACGCAGGCGGTCTTTGAGGGTGCTCACTTCTTTAATCGACGGCGTGATGCGGGGCTTGTCGGCGGTGCCTTTGATGTGGGTGACCAGCGTGAGGGGCTCGTTGCCCAGGATGTCGAGGTTCACGGCGGGGAGCACCTTGCGGACGAGTTGTTTTACCTCGGCGGCGGGCACCTGCATTTCGACGGTGAAGTCCATCTGTCCGTCAAGGGCATAGGTGCCGTAAGCGGTGGCGGGATAGTGGTTGATCTGGAATTGGAAGGGTTTCACTTCAGCTTTTCCGTCGGTGATGGTATAGGCGAGGTGAACCTTCTGGAGGGTGGCCCGTTGGAGGTCGGGCCGCTGGATGGTGCGGGCCACCTGTTTCCAGAGGGGGAAGCCTTCGAGGACGGCCTGCGGGATGACCAGGCGGCCGGCGCTTTGCACCGTCGGCAGTTGCACGTTCAGGTGGTCGTCCATGGCCAGTTGGATGCGGGCGTCAGTGTTGACGAAGCCTTTGAGGTAGCGGAGGATCGGTGCAAAGCGTCGGGTCACCTCAAAGGCGTTGCCCAGGGCCGCCAGCTCGACGTGTTGCCCGGCCCATTGCCACTCGGTGGTCGGACGGGCGTCGCCGTCGCCATAGCGGTAATGCCCGTTCAGCGTGAGGCGGCCTTTCAGCCAGCGGACCTGCACGGGGCTGACCGACAGCGTCCCCTCGCGCAGCGTGACGGTGCCCGTGAAATCGTCCATCGTCCAGTCCTGATACACCAACTGCCGCGCCTGCATCGAGAAGGTCAGGTCGAGGTCGTCGGGCAGGCGGGGCGCGGTGAAGGCGGTGTCGGTGGCCCCGTCGGAAGCGGCGGCCGCCTGCTCGTCGGCGGTTTCGGTGATGAACGGGTTCAGGTTCAGATAGGGCGAGGTGGCCTGAAGGTGGCCTTTCAGTGGCGCTTTATCCATCACGTATCCCACGGGATTTTCGATGTGCCCTTGCAGGTGAAGCGTCGAACGGCCCCAGCGCACCGTGGTTTGCGACATCTCGAACCACTGCGGCGAAGCCCGCAACACGGCGGTGGGCACTTCCCACACGATCGGGTCGCCCGCCTGTTGCACTTTAAGGGCCTGTGCCTGCAATGCACCTTCCCAGCGGATGCGATCCCAGCGCTCGTTGTCGATGTCGGCCAGGGCGGCCGCCCCGTCGAGGTTGGCGGTGAGCGTGCCCTGCAACACAGGGAAAAGGCTGTCTAACTGCAACAGCTCTTTCCAGCTTTCGATGTGGAGAACGCCGTGGGCGCTCGTGGCAAAGCGGTCGTCCTTCATGCGGAGTTTCAGCGAAAACGGATCGCCTTTCATTCGGAAGGCCAGTTGCGGGATGTCGATGGCCCAGCGTTCGGTGGTGGGACCTTCGTTGTTGGCGGACAGGCGCAGGTTCAGCGCTTCCACCGGGTCGGGCAGGTCGGGATAGGCCATACGGCCGTTGCGGATGCGGGCCTCGATGCGGGTGTGAGGGAACAGCCGCTCGGAATAGGTGCCGTGCATCACAAATCGGAATGCCGCCGTGCCCGATGCTTGCAGCGAACGGTAATCTTTGCGGTAGATGGTGGGCACCAGCGAGAGCAGCTTTTTCAGGTCGGCGTCGGCAGCCCGGAGGTCGAGGTCGATGCCGATAGTGGTGTCGCCCAACACCACGGCCCCGTCGGCGGTCAGCGGCAGGGCGTTGAGGCGGATGCGTTGGTTGGGGAAGCGGAATGTAGCGTTGTTGAGGTGGTAGGCAAGGGCGCCTTCGTAATCCACCCGGGCCCGAGACAGGTAGGCGATGCCGTCCATCCGATAGGTCAGCGCGGGCAGCACGCCTTTGAGGCGCATCACCAGCGAGTCGCCTGCATATCGCCCCCCGCCAGTGAGCTGCACGTGTTCCACGACGGCTTCCATCCGCCCCGTCTCGTCGAGGTAGCGCACGCTCACGTCTTCGAAGGCCAGTCCTTCCATCCGCAGCGAAAACGCTGCCTTGTCCTCGTCCGCCGCCGTTTCTTCCACCGTGCCGTCGGTCTTGACGATGTCCCAGTTGGCCTGCTCGCCGATACTGTGCAGGAAAACGCCGCCCCGCCGCACCGCCAGCGTTTGCAGCTCATAGCGCCGCTCAAACAAAGCCTTTTTGAGGTCGAATCCCAGCGTCACGCTTTCGGCGGCAAACAGCGTGTCGCCCACAAACGGCGCCTCTATCCCGACGACCACGGGCGCTTCCAGCGTCAGCTCCAGCGTCGGATACCACGACGACACGTCCACATCCGCCAACGTCACCTCGGCCCGAAGCCGCTCATCCAGCTGTTCCCGAACCCACGTCTTCCATATCGAGGCGAAATACAACGCCGTGCCCAACGCAAGGGCGGCCAGCACCACCCCGATGAGCAAAACGATTTTAAGCCACCGAGACATACCCGACATTCAACGCAGCCGCCCGCATCAGGCGCGCCTTACGCCTTCTTTTTTTCCCGAAAACGGACATACCACACCACGCCGGCGCCTGCCACCAGCAGATAGGGCATCACCAGCAGATAGATGACCCCGTCGTTAATCCCCGCGGCCACCTGCGTGCTCGGGTCGTTGACGTTGCTCTCGGCTGCAGCCTTACACATGGCGCATTGCGCCCAACCGACGGCGGTCGCCCATATCATCAGCGCCCCAAGGGCCAGCCAGCGTTTCATGGTGTTGCGTGTTTGCTGCAAAGGTAGAAATCCATAAATGTTTTTGGGCGTGTCCCCATCGCCTGACGGCTCGGGGTCGGGCCCCTGCGGGCTCGGCTGTTCGCCTCGGCCCGTCGCCGCCTTCACGTAGGGGCGCAGCAGCGCTGCGCCCCTACAACCACCCCGCGGACGCCCACAGGGCGACGCACGCGTCGCCCCTACCAATCCCATCCCGCAGGCGGCGTCGGTCCGCCTCGCCGACACGGCTCGGCGCCCTCCGGGCCCCTCACGCGAACCTTCCGCTCCCTGAGCGGAGCCGAAGGGCACGGAAGGCACCAGCCCCCCGCGCGGCTTCGACGCCGCTCAGCCGGCTGGGCATGCAGAGGCACGACAACCCGGTCTCCTACCGGATTGCAGGAAAAGATAGGCCGCCCGTGTATTATCTTTGCGAGCATCCCATTCACTCATAATGATAAAACATAGGATAATCACGTGGGCGGCTGCACTTTTCTTCTCACCTCTGATGCACGCGCAAGTGCAATGGAAATGGGACCCCAGCCATTCGCGCATTGGATTTCGCATCCGCCATATGGGGATCAGCATGGTGGAAGGAGCGTTTCAAAAAGCAGATATAAAAGTGACGTCACCATCGGAAAAACAGTGGGACGGCACAAAGGTGAATGTGACCATTGACGTCAACTCTATTAATACGGCCAATCAAAAGCGGGATGCGCACCTGCGCTCCGACGACTTTTTCGACGCGAAAAAATATCCTGTCATTCGATTTGAATCCACCGGCATGAAGAAGATGGGGAAAGATGAAGCCTCTGGAGCAACGGTATATGAGATGCCGGGCATGCTTGAAATCAAGGGCGTCAAAAAGCCCGTGACCCTGAAAGTGCGCTATTACGGCACCATCCGGGATCCGTGGGGCAACACGCGGGCGGGCTTCCGCGTCAGCGGCGAAATCGACCGTGCCGACTTCGGCATTCACTACGAAAAGAAAACCGAAAGCGGCAATCTTCTGATCGGACGGAAGGTGTATCTCGACATTCCCGTGGAACTCATTAAAGCTAAATAAGTATGCAAGCGCCCACTCGCCTTTTCGACTTTTTCCCGTGGCAATTGGCCCAATATCCGCGGCAGGATGCCCTCGCCTATAAATACGACGGGCAGTGGCGGACCTATTCCACGCAGGAAGTGGTGCAGATTGTTCACGAACTGGCCGCAGGCCTGATTGGTGCAGGCATTCAGCCCGATGATAAGGTGGCGGTGGTTTCCTACAACCGGCCGGAGTGGAATTTTGTCGATCAGGCCGTGCAGCGGGCCGGGGCGGTGTTGGTGCCGTTATATCCGACGGCGAGCCTCTACGAATGGGCGTATGTGCTGAATGATTCCGGCGCCCGCTTCCTCTTTGTTGAGGGCGACGACCTGCTCGAAAAAGCCCAACAGATGCAAAGGGAACATCCCATCCCGCGGCTGGAAAAAATCTTCCGCCTTTCCGACGGTGAAGGCGCGCCCGTGTGGCACAGCCTGCGCACCACCGACGCCGCCCTCCTCAAAGAAGCCGACGAACGGTCGGCCGCCATCACGCCCGACCAGCTGGCCACGCTCATCTACACCTCCGGAACCACCGGCGACCCCAAAGGCGTGATGCTCACGCACCATAACATCGTCAGCAACGTCCTTTCCGTCTCGGAGGTCGTCCCGCTCGAACCCTCGGATAAGGCGTTGAGCTTCCTGCCGCTTTGCCACAGCTTCGAACGGATGGTATCCTACTACTACATGTATCAGGGTGTGGGCGTCTGGTATGCCGAAAGCATCGATAAGATCGGCGACAACCTGCGTGAAGTGCATCCCACGGTCTTTACCACCGTTCCCCGCCTGCTGGAAAAGGTTTATGAGCGCATTGTGGGTGTGGGAATGAGCCTCAAAGGCATCAAGCGCGCCCTTTTCTTCTGGGCCCTGAACCTGGGCTTGAAGTATGAATACGGCGATGAAAACCATTGGTGGAAGGGCTGGCAGCTAAAGCTTGCCAATAAGTTGATCTTTGCGAAGTGGCGCGAGGCGCTGGGCGGTAATGTGAAGTTTGTGGTCTCGGGCGGTGCGGCGCTGCAGGAGCGGCTGGCGCGGGTCTTCACCGCCGGACGGATTCCCGTGCTGGAAGGATACGGCCTGACGGAAACCTCGCCGGTCATCTCGGTGAACCGAAAAGACGTCCGATACCGCAAGTTCGGCACCGTGGGGCCCACCATCCCCGGCGTCGAGGTCAAAATCGCCGAAGACGGCGAAATCCTCTGCAAAGGGCCCAACGTGATGAAAGGCTATTACAACAAGCCCGAAGCCACCCGCGAAGTCATCGACGAAGACGGATGGTTCCACACCGGCGACGTGGGCCGCTTCGAAGAAGGCGTCTTCATCAAAGAGAAGATCTTCTTGAAAATCATCGACCGCAAAAAAGAACTCTTCAAGACGTCGGGCGGCAAATACGTGGCCCCGCAACCCATCGAAAACAGCCTCAAAGAGTCGTTCCTGGTGGACAACGCCTGGGTCATCGGCGAAGGGCGCAAATACGTCAGC
>JALVCQ010000194.1 GCA_027009805.1 Bacteroidota bacterium | reverse complement strand
AATAGCGCCGACCTTCCATAATGCGGCCCGTCTGCTCATCCACAATCTTGACCTGCCCGTCCATGATGACGTATTCCACATCCCGCTCAAACAGCGTGTAGGCTTTCAGAAGCTGTTGAATGGTGTGGATGCGTTCGGTCTTTTCGCTGAACTCCCGAAGCAGGGCTTCTTTGGCTTTGCGTTTTTCTTCATCCGAAAGGTCCGACTTCTCGATTTCCACCAGCCTTGACCCCACGTCGGGCACGATGAAAAAGGCCGGGTCTTCTCCCGCCCCCGTGATCAGCTCGACGCCCTTGTCGGTCAGCTCCACGCTGTTGTTTTTCTCGTCGATGACGAAGTAGAGTTCCTGGTCGATTTTGGGCATTTCCTTGCCCTGTTCTTGCAAGTAGTAGCTTTCCACCTTTTGCAGGAAGGCTTTCACGCCCGGCTCTTGCAGCAGCTTCATCAGTTGCTTGTGCTTGGGCATCCCGCGGGCCGCCCGCAACAACATCATCGCCCCTTCATCGGTTGCTTTCTGTGCATCGCCTTTTTCCTGCCATGCCTTGCGGGCGACGGCCACCGCCTTGTTGACGTATTCCCGCTGCGCTTTGATGAGTTTTTCCACCCGCGGCTTGAGCTCGTAAAAACGCTCATGGTCTTTTTCAGCGCCTTCCACCGGCCCCGAGATGATGAGCGGCGTGCGGGCGTCGTCAATCAACACGCTGTCGATTTCGTCCACGATGGCGTAGTGCAGTTTCCGCTGCACGCGGTCTTCGGGCCGCACCGCCATATTGTCTCGCAGGTAGTCGAAGCCGAACTCGTTGTTGGTGCCGTAGGTCACGTCGGCCCGGTAGGCTTTCTTACGCCCTTCCGAGTGCGGCTTGTAATATTCCAGACAGTCCACCGTCACGCCCAAAAATTCCAGGATGGGCCCGTTCCATTCGGCGTCGCGGCGGGCCAGATAGTCGTTGACGGTAACGATGTGAACGCCCTCGCCCGCCAGCGCATTCAGATAGGACGGCAGCGTCGAGACCAGCGTCTTCCCTTCCCCCGTAGCCATCTCGGCAATCTTGCCCTGATGCAGCACAATCCCGCCCATCAGCTGCACGTCGTAGTGCACCATCTTCCATGTCTGCTTCGTGCCCGCCACCGTCCACGTGTCGTGATAGGTGACCGTGTCGCCCTCGATGGTGAGGAAGTCTTTCCCTGCGGCTGCCAGCTCACGGTCCCGCTCGGTGGCCGCGGCCGTCAGCTTCCCCGCTTCCGTGAGCCGCCGGGCCGTCTCTTTCACCACCGCAAAGGCCTCGGGCAGGATGGCGTCCAGCGCTTCTTCGATTTTGTCATCCCGTGTCTTTTTCAGCGCATCCAACTTTTCATAGAGGGCCTCTTTTTCATCGGGCGGCGTCTGCTCGTCCCGGGCCCGTTTCGTCACGGCCGCAATCTCGGCGTCGATGTCCCGCAGATGTTCCTGAATGCGTCGCCGAAAGTCGGCGCTGCGTTCCCGCAGTTGCTGATCCGTCAGCCCGTGCAGCTTTTCATATTCCGCATTGATAGCCGCCACCAGCGGCCGCAGTTTTTTGATGTCGCGCTGTTGCTTATCGCCGAAAAGCCGCGATACCAGTTTCGTAAAAGAACCCAACATGGCCTGTGCTGTCCGTTTTTGGTCTTCGACCGGGCGTCGAAAGGTTGCTGCAAAGATGCAGAAATAATAACGCCACAGGATGGATTTGGTTTCCACTCCGCCTCTGAACAGGATGGGCGTCAATGTGATGATTTTTTCTTTTTGGGCGTGCCCCCTCGCCTTGCGGCTCGGGGTCGGGCCCCTGCGGGCTCGGCGGTTCGCCTCGGCCCGCCGCCGCCTTCCCACCCGCACCGCCCGCACGGCATTCCCAGGCGTAGGGGCGCAGCATGCTGCGCCCCTACAACCACCCCGCGGACGCCCACAGGGCGACGCCT
>JALVCQ010000193.1 GCA_027009805.1 Bacteroidota bacterium | reverse complement strand
TTAACAACGTGCCCGCCCACCAGCCGCCCAGCAACACCGCCAGCGCAGCCCCATACCAGAACAACCGCCGAAACCGCGCCCCTTCCAGCGCCGAAGCCGCCCCGCGACACCACACCCCATATCCCGCCGCAGCACTTACGCCCAGCCACACCACACCCCACACACCCTGCCCTACAACTATCCATAAAAAAGCAGGAACCACCACGAGCGGATGCGTCAGCCCCTCCCCTATCCGAACCAGCGCCGAGCCGCAGAACGGCCTCACCCGCCAACGTTCAACGGCCGCTCCCGACGGGCACTCGACGACGGAATCCGCAACTGACTGCGATACTTCGCCACCGTGCGTCGGGCAATGTTGTAACCCATCTTCTGCAGCCGCTCGGCAATCTCCTCATCGGTCAGCGGACGGGTCCGGTCCTCGGCGGCGATCATCTCCTTGATGATCTCTTTGAGTTTGACTGACGAAGCCATGCCATCCTCGCTGCTCACGCCCTCCGAGAAGAGCTTCTTAAGCGGGATGACGCCGTAGTCCATATCCACCACCTTGTTGCTGGTGACCCGCGAGACGGTGCTGATGTCCATGCCGATTTCCTCGGCGATGTCCCGCAAGACCATCGGCTTGACGGTTTTCCAGTCGCCCGTGCGGAAGAAGTCGGCCTGCCGCCGCACGATGGCGTTCATAATGCGAAGCATTGTATTCTGGCGTTGCCGCACCGAATCGATGAAATGGCGGGCCCGATCGATTTTGCTCTTGTAGAGTTCGAAGTTTTTCGACCGTTGCTCGGCGGGCTTTTTCACTTCCCGCTTATAAGCCTCGAGATAAGCAGGCGAGACACGCAGCGGCGGCAGGCCGCCGTTGTTCAAGTCCACCTGAAACCGGCCGTTGCGGTAACGGACGATAAAGTCGGGCACCAACGTCTGGACCTGCCGCCCTTCGGGCGTGAGCGGCGTGGGTCTGAGGTGGCGGATCATATCCAGCGCTTCCTGCAACTGCTCCGCCGACACGCCCAGCGCCTGCATCAGATAGTCATAGTCCCGACGAGACAGCGCCCGAAAATATTTCTCTAAGATGCGCATGGCCAGGTCCCGCACCGGGCCCTTCCAGTCGTCATGCGCCCTGAGCTGCGCCAGCAGCGCCTCCTGCACCGACCGCGCGGCAATGCCCACCGGCTCAAGCTCTTGAAGCATCTTGATGATCCGCTCGACCCGCTCCGCCGGCAACTGAATGCCGTATAAAAAGTTCAACTCCCGACGGATGGTGTCGGTGTCTTTCCGCAAGAAGCCGTAGTCGTCCAGCATCCCCAGAATATGCATCGCCGCCTGACGTTCCTCATCGGTCAGCGGCAGCAGCGCCACCTGACTTTGCAAGTCCTCATACACCGACGGCTGATAGCGGATGGTGGCCGCAAAGGGGCGGTCGTCGTCGTCCCGACTGCGGGCCGGCGGTGAATAGGCCCGATAGTCGTCTTCGTCACCCAGCATCTTTTCCAGCTCCTCGGCGATGGCCAGCTCAGCCGCAGGGTCGATGTCGCCCTCATCCGCCGCGCCGTCTTCCTGTGCCGGAGCGTCCGAGCCCTCGGCCGGCGCATCCGTGTCGGCTTCCAACGCCGGGTTGTCCTGAAGCTCCATGTTGACCTTCTCTTCCAGATACGGCAAGGGCAATTCCAGCATCTGAATCAGCTGAAGCTGCTGCGGCGTCAGCTTCTGCGTTTGCACCTGCACCTGCGAAAGATTCTGTCGGCTGCTCATAACTGACAATGGTCTGACAATACACAAAGTTACGCCTTCTCCCCTACCCTGAGTTTTTTCTTTTGGGTGTGCCCCCCTTTCCCCTGATTGAAAAACACCGATTAACGAACGCCGATTTAAGAACAAAAGGATATATTATAATAAAATCTTAAATCAAAAATCAGTGTTCGATGTTCGATATTCCGTAGGGGCG
>JALVCQ010000192.1 GCA_027009805.1 Bacteroidota bacterium | reverse complement strand
CAGCCCCATGCCGATGGCTGTGCCGTCTTCCAGCATGCCGCTGCTGATCTTTTCCAGCATCCGCAAGACCATGTCATGGTCCAGCGTGAGCGGCACCTGCGTGAAACTCTCACCGGCAAAGACTACCAGACCGATGCGATCGCCTTTTCGCTTACGGATAAAGTCCGCCGCCAGTTGTTTGGCTACGGCCAGTCGGTTCGGTCGGAAATCCTGGGCCAGCATGCTCGATGAGACGTCGAGGGCAAGCACGATATCCACCCCTTCGGAGGTCACCTTTTCTTTTTCCCACACCTTTTGCGGGCGGGCCAACGCCACGATCATGAGCGCCAACACCAGCGCCCGCCACCATCCCTGTCCTTGCGTTATCCAGCCGGTAAGCGCGTTCCGCCGAGGCGACGCCGGCGGAATGAAGGGCAGCCGAAACCGAGGAAACGCCCGATGGCCCTGCCACGCCCAGAAGGCAATGATCAGGGGGATTAAGAGCAGCAACCATAAAAAGTCGGCATTCGCCCACGACAGGTCTTTCAGGTAGGAAATCATTCAAAAGGCGGATTCACTGCACAGGCGGCCATACAAAAACCTCGCCAATGCGCCTCCTTCCACACGGCATGACAGCGCGTCAGGCCGGCCCCCGCTCCCCAAAAAAAGACAGGCTATTCTTCGCTTTCTTCTTCGAAGATCGACTCAACCTTCACAAGTTTCTTGATCTGATTTCGGGCGGTCTCCATCAGATCCGGATCGATGAGGATGCGGCCGCAGTTTTCGCAGACGATGATTTTTTGCCGGCGGGCGATGTCGAGCTGACGCTGCGGCGGCACCTGACTGTGACATCCACCGCAGGCGTCCCGTTCGATGGTCACCACGGCCATCCGGTTCATGAAGTTGTTGCGAATGCGCAAATAGGCCCGCCGCAGACGCTCGTCCATGGCTTCCCAATATTTTTCCCGAAGGGCTTCCAGCTCTTCCAGCTCACGGCCCGTTTCGGCCAGAATCTCGTCGAGCTCTTTTTTGCGGGCTTCGAGTAATTTGCTTTTATCCTCAATTTCTTCCTGGACTTTTTCCATCTGTGCCTGGATGCCTTCCACCTCTTCCGATCCTTCTAATTCTTCGGTGAGTTTGGCGATTTCTTTTTCCGCTTCTGCAATTTCCAGTTGCTGCATTTCGATCTCTTTCTCAAGTGCCAAATACTCGCGGTTGTTCCGCACGCTGAGTTTTTGCTTCTCATATTTGTCGATGAGGCGCTTGGCATTTTCGATGCGCCCTTGCAGTAAGCGGATTTGCTGCTGGATTTCTTTTTCCCGTTCTTTCATGTTTTCCAGACGCGTCTTCAGACCTTCGATTTCATCTTCGAGGTCTTTGATCTCCATCGGGAGTTCGCCCTGAAGCTGCATCAGCCGGTCGTAGAGGGTGTCGATGACCTGAATGTTGGTGAGCTCCAGCAGTTGTGCTTCAATATTCTTACGCTTGTTCATGATGCCGTTTTATGTGGTGAGGTGAAAAGACTTGCGCCGTCGTGGGTGTGCATCCTCCGTTCGGCGTCTTGCCGTGTGCTACCCATGGAAATAAGAAACAGGGTTGGTGTTCGCATGCGTCTTTCGGGCGGCAATATTAGGAAAAGCCGTTTGAATGAAATCTAAAAACAGGTCCATGACCTGCTTTTCCGAGTCGTAGTGATTCAGACTGATGAGGGCCAGCCTGCCGAGTGCGTCAAAAAATTGATGATATTTTACGTCGGCGGTGATGAAGGCATCGGCTTTGCCGACGGCATGCGGCAGGAAGGAGGCCCCGCTGCCGCCTACGAACGCTATGGTGTGGATGGGTTCCCGAGCCGGTGGCGTCCATTGAAGGGCGGGCGCTTCAAAGAACGATTGGATGAACGTCAGCAATTCTTTCATCGGCATGGGGCGCGGCAGGCGGCCGATGATGCCCAGTCCCCGACCGCTGTCGGCGGTTTCGATGGGGCGGCGGTCAATCACCGGCTCGGCATACGGGTGAACGCTGCGGATGGCATCGACGACGGCTTTTTCCACGGCCGCATCCACCGTGAAATCGATTCGATATTCGGTGAGGTCTTCCCGAACGTCGGCGCCTTTTTCCCGAAAAGAACCCAGCCCCCGACTTCGGAAGCGCACCTGATCGTAGCCCAACCCGGGGACGGCGCCCCCGCCGGCGGAAAAGACGGCCTCCTCCAATCGGCGGGCCGCAACGTCATCGGCGGGCAGGTAAGTGGTCACCTTTGTCATGGCCCGATGCGGCGCCAGCACCCGCATATCCCGGAGACCCATTTTTCGGCCGATGTAGGTGTTCAGCCCTTCCGGTGCGGTGTCCACGTTGGTATGGGCGCAATATATCGCCACATCGTGTTGAATGGCTTTGATGAGCGCCCGATGGGTGGGCTCGTTAGGCGAAAGCCGACGGAGCGGCTGAAACACCAGCGGATGATGGGCCAGAATGAGCGATGCGCCCCACTGAACGGCGTCATCCACTACGGCCTCGGTGACGTCCACCGCCACCACGACGCGGGACACAGCTTGCCCTCGGTCACCGTATAACAGGCCGCTGTTGTCCCATTGTTCCTGCCATTGAAGCGGAAATCGGCTTTCCAGCCGTTGGATGATTTCTGCAAGGGTGGTCATCCGGGGTGTCGTCAATAAAAGCAGTCCGTCTCGGTCGCATGCACCATGGGCTGCATGGCGCGGGGCAACCAATGACGCAAGTCCCATGCGTCACTTCCGTGGGCGAAAATAACGGTTTGCCGATGAGTGGATAAAAGCAGTTTTCCGTATTTTGCCGTTCCCGAATCGGGCAAATCAGGTCTGGGAATGGCGCGTCTTCTGGCAATTGATTACGGACAAAAGCGAACGGGCATTGCGGTTACAGACCCCGACCAGATCATTGCTCATCCGCTGACGACCGTCCCTACGGCGGAGCTGTTCTCATTTCTTGAAGATTACCTTCGTCGGGAAGACGTGGAGGTGATCGTGGTGGGACGCCCCCCGCGTAGCGCCGCGCCCCATCGGGACCATCGCCGGGCCGTCGAGCGGTTTGTCCATCGGCTGCGGCAACGCATCTCTCTGCCGGTGGCGCTCGAAGACGAAGCCTTTACCAGTCGGGAAGCCCTGGACGTCATGCTGCAGGCAGGCGCCCGCCGTAAACAGCGCCGCCGAAAAGAAAACGTCGATAAGATCAGCGCTTCCCTCATCCTGGAACGATATATGGAACGAAAAAAAGCACCATGATTTTACCCATTGCTTTATATCCACATCCGTTTTTGCGCCGACGCATGCAGCCGGTGGAGAAAATTACCGACGAGATTCAGGCGCTGGCCGAGAATATGATTGAAACCATGCGCAATGCGCCCGGCGTGGGGCTGGCTGCTCCGCAAGTGCTTGCCGATGCCCGCCTGTTTGTGATCCAGCCCGACACGGAAGATCCGAGCACCACGCAGGTGTTTATCAACCCTGAGATTATTGCACGGGAAGGCAAGATGGAACTGTATGAAGAGGGCTGCCTGAGCATCCCGGGCGTGCTGGCCAAGGTGCGGCGTCCGTGGGTGATTCGGGTTCGGTTTCAGGACCTCAAAGGGCAATGGCAAGAGGCCCGGTTTGAGGGGTTCCCCGCCCGTGTGATCCAGCATGAGTTTGACCACCTTGATGGCGTCTTGTTCCTCGACCGCCTTCCGCAGCTGCGGCGCCGCTTGCTGCGAAAAGACCTCCAAGCCGTGGAAGAGGGCAAAATCCGGCCCGGTTATCCATTTGTGCATCCCCGCCTGCGTCCGCAACCACAAACCATCGGATAGCTCATGGCCAAACAGAAATCGAACACCCCCCGCAAGAAAGCGCCCGCCTCGGTGGTGCCCGCTACCGCCATGGGGAAGATGCCGCACCGCACCGACATCGAGCAGATTGTGCTGGGCAGCTTGTTGCTCACGCCCGAGGCGATTGTCGAGGTGATGGACATCTTACACCCTTCCGTCTTTTACGACGGACGCCATGCAGCGATCTATGAGGCCATGATCGAACTGTTCCGGTCGAACCTGCGGATAGATATTCCCATGGTTTCCGAGGAACTAAAACGGCGGGGCCGGCTGGAAGAAGTGGGCGGAGAAGCTTATCTGATGACGCTCATGACGCCCGTGGCTTCCACCGTGAACCTCGTGGCCCACGCACAAATTCTGGTAGATAAGTATATCCTCCGTGAGCTGATTCGGATGGCCGCCGAGACGCTGGACCATGCCGCCGGCGAACAGCAAGACCCCTTCGAGTTGCTGGCCGCCACCGAGAAGGAGCTCTTTGCCATCATGGAACGCATGTTCCGGACCAGCTACATGCCCATTAAGGAGGTGCTGGTCGAATTTCAGGAAATGTTGAACGAGGCGATGGAGAAAAAAGAGGGGTTGACCGGCGTGCCAAGCGGGTATCCCGTCATCGACAGGGTTACGGCCGGATGGCAAAAGTCCGACCTGATCATTCTGGCGGCCCGCCCGGGGATGGGGAAAACCTCGCTGATGCTTTCCATGGCGCGGAACGCCGCTCTTGACTATCAGGAACCGGTTGCTATCTTCTCGCTCGAGATGAGCCGCCAGCAGCTGGTGGCCCGTTTTGTGAGTATGGAAGCTAAGGTGAAAATGCCCGACATACGGGCCGGACGCCTCACGCCCGCCGACTTGAATCAAATTCAGCTGGCCATCCAGAAGTTTGAAAAAGCGCCGATTCTGATCGACGACACCCCCGGCCTCGACCCCTTCGAGCTGCGCGCCAAAGCCCGACGGCTGAAAGCCCATCATCACGTGAAGCTCATTATGGTGGACTATCTGCAACTGATGCAGTTGCATGGCGAACGGCGAAGCTCCTTTAACCGCGAACAGGAAATCAGCACCATCTCCCGCACCCTTAAAGGCATTGCCAAAGAGCTGGATATTCCCATCATTGCCTTGTCACAGCTTAACCGTGAAGTGGAAAAACGGGGCGGCAACAAACGGCCCGTTCTGGCCGACTTGCGGGAGTCGGGGGCCATCGAGCAGGACGCCGATCTGGTGCTCTTCATTCATCGTCCCGAAAAGATGGGCGTGGCCCCCGAAGGCATGAGCCCCGAAGAGGCAAGGGGGCTGGCCGAGATTATTTTCGCTAAAAACCGCCATGGCGAAACGCCGATTGTAAACCTTCGCTTCGTGGAAGACTATGCCACCTTTTCCGACTGGGCCGCCGTCGCCGGTGCCGCCGGCGCGCCCGCAAGCGGCGTCGAATATCGAAGTTCCAGCCTTTCCGCAATGACCGACGACGACCTGCCCGAAATCGACGACGACCTCCCCCCGTTTTAAGCTGCATCCGTGCTGCCCCCCCTTCCCAGCCGAACGCCCCCGGAAGAACAGTTTACCTACTACGAGAGCGACCTGTATGCGCTGGCAAGGGTGTTTTTCCCTGACGTTGATACGGTCTTTGTGATGGACCCGCACCAGCGGACGGTGCATAACTGGGACACGGACCTGGTGTTTGTCAACGCCCGGGCCGACCTCCAACAGGTAGGGCGGCGTCCCGTGCCGTATGCCCTCATTAATCTTTCGCGCCTGCCCATCAAAGCCCATCCCATCGACCACGGGCGACTCGCCGCCGCCCTGAGTTTCTTCCCGTCTCATCGGGATGAAGAGCTCCTGCCTTACGGCCGAAATTATTATGCCATGGCCAACCCTTACGGCGGCATCCGATGGATAGTGCCCGAAAACCTTCGCCATGCCCGGTTCCTCAGCTTGTATGCGGAGGATGTATATCACCCGATGATTTATCGGGGTATTGTGGCCGCCGCCGCCCGATGGGGAAGATGGCGATGGGTCACCGATGTCCGATTCCGGCTTTATCGAAAAGATGATACCCTGTTGCCGCGGTTGAAAGGGATAGACCGCATCACATATGATTCCTTTGCCTTATTCAGCGGCCGACTCAACCTTCATGGGCGGGTGTTGGCCGCCCTTTACGATCGGAATCGGATCTCGGCTTTCGTGAAAACAGCTGTTCAGAAAGGTGCCGCCGGGGCCCTACAACACGAATATGAGGTGCTTCGGAAGCTCGCAGCTTATTCTTTTGAACGGCTGGTAATTCCATCGACGGTCCGACAGGGCGATGATGTGATCTTTCAGCCCATCTTTCCGGAAAACGCCCGCCCGCTGCAAGAGCTGTCTCCGATGTTTCTGGCGGCATGGCGGAGCATTCAGCAACCTTTCGACCAGATGATAGAGGCGGAAAAATGGATGGAACAAACCCACTGGCCCGCCACCGTCGAAACACTGACTGAACAAGCCCGGCGAAACGACGTGCCCGTGGGCGTGAGTGCCCAAAACGTATTGCGACTGCTGGAACAAATAAAGGCGGCTATAGATAAATCGGTCGGGCGGGTTTTGCGTTTCTCATTAACGCATGGCGACTTTTCAGGCCGCAACATCCACTGGGACGGCAGGAAAGTGTATGCCGTCGATTGGGAACGGGCCCGATGGACAGCCCCCGCAATGAGCGATTTTCTTGCTTTCCATCTGGAACCTTTCGAGGCCCGTGGTGTCATCGATCCTGATGAAGTCATGCCCGATCTGGAAGCATGGATGAAGGATCCAGAAGTGCAACAGGTGCTGGACCTCGACGAGCAGGCTCTCCGCGCCCATCTGCTGTTAAGCCTGATCGACCGGAGCCTCTATTACCTCTCCCGTCTTTTGCCCAAGCGTTCTATCTATCATCAGATTAACCTACGGTTTTATTTGTGGTATCAACTCTTTCATCGTTTCATGACCAATGCGGAAATTTAGTTTGCTCTTGGCGCTTACGCTTTCGGCCGTGTTGCTGACAGGTTGCCGGCCGGCGGTGTGTTCCTATCAGGTGGTCCGCGGGGCCACCATGGGCACCTCCTATACCGTCAAATACATTGACCCCGAAGGACGGGATTTTTCCGGCGACATTCAGGCGGTGCTGGATTCAGTGGATGCTTCCATGTCCACCTACAAGCCTGCCTCCACCATCATGCAAGCCAACCGAGCCCGGCGGCTGGTGATTCACGACCCGTTGTTTTGGGAAGTGTTTGATCTGGCAAAAAAGGTCTGGAAAATTACGGACGGCGCCTTTGACCCCACGGTGTTTCCGCTGGTGGTGACCTCGGGATTCGGCCCCTCGGTCTCGTTACCGTATCCGCCCGATTCGGTGTGTCGGTATGTGGGTTTTGAGAAGGTGTGGCGCCGGGGCGACACTTTGATGAAGATGGACTCGTTGGTGTGGCTCGATTTCGGCGCCATCGCCAAGGGATACGGCGTCGATCGGGTGGGGGAATGGTTGGAACGTCACGGCATCCGCCGCTATCTGGTGGAGGTGGGCGGCGAATTGCGCGGCCGCGGCAAGAGTTGCCGAAACAGTTACTGGCGCGTAGGAATCAACACACCTTCTCCCGAGGCCGCCCCCACCGATGTGGTGCAGCTTATCCTCCTGCGAAATGAAGCCATTGCCACCTCAGGCTCTTACCGACAATTTGAAGTTCACCATCAAGACACCCTTACCCATATCATCGACCCTCGCCGATGCGGGACGATTCACACGCCCGTGGTCAGCGTGTCGGTGATTGCGCCTACGTGTGCGCTGGCCGACGCCCTTGCCACAGCCCTGATGGTGATGCCGGTCGATAGTGCCCGGGCCGTCGTCGAACGCCTTCCCCATACGGGCGCTTTCTGGATACTGCGGAACGGCCGTAAGGGGTTTACCTATCGCTCGACGTTCTTATTTCGAAGTCGGATGGTGGGCTTGTGATATAGGAGGCCGGCGCAGCATCACCCGTAACGAGAGGGCATGAGAAACGGGAAGCAGCGAGGCCGTGCC
>JALVCQ010000191.1 GCA_027009805.1 Bacteroidota bacterium | reverse complement strand
CTTGTTCACAGCCTGATGCGGCAAAATCATTGTAGGGCGCAGCATTGCTGCGCTCCTACCACATACCCGTCATGGACAAAATACCCGACCGATACGATAAAATGCACGAAAAACCACGTAGGGGCGAAACATGTTTCGCCCCCACACCCAATGGATGGCCAATATGGCCCGCAGAGGCGGCCGTTTCGCAGGGGCACGGCATGCCGTGCCCCTGCATCGCGCAAGGGGCCCGACGGGCGCCGAGCGCAAGCGAGGCGGACCGCCCTTCGACAAGCTCAGGGACCGCCGCCTGTGGGAAACACCCGCTGGCTGAGCGGAGTCGAAGCCACGCGGGTGGCGCAGGGTGTGAGGTGGGATGGTGGGCGGGCCGAGGCGGACAGCCCTTCGACAAGCTCAGGAACCGCCGAGCCCAGAGGGGCCCGACCCGAAGCCGCCCGACCGCGCCCGCTGCCCAAGCGAAGGCGAGGGCATGCGGGCGCAGGGGCGGCGGAGGGATGCGCCCAAATCATAAGGAATAAAAGGGAAAGGGCGTATTTTTGGAAAACTAAAAAGAGAAGACACCTCCAATGAATACGACACCTTCGAAACCAATGGCCGGCGGTTCCTTTTTGATTGTGGATGCGGATGCCGCTGCGCGCTCGGTGTTTGTGCCCGAGCGGATTGACGAAGAGACGCGGATGATCCGCGAGATGGCGCGGGAATTTCTGGAAACGGAAGTGCTGCCGCGGCTGGATGATATTGATGCGATGCAGCCGGGGCTGATGGAAAGCCTGCTGGACAAGGCGGGCGAGCTGGGCTTGCTGGGCCTGTCGGTGCCCGAAGAATACGGCGGCTTTGGTCGGGATTTCAACACGGGGACGGTGGTCACCGACGTGGTGGGTGCGGGGCATTCGTTTCCGGTGGCGCTGCTGGCGCATACGGGCATCGGGACGCTGCCGCTGCTCTATTACGGGACGGCGGCGCAAAAGGAAAAATACCTGCCCGGGCTGGCCTCGGGGGCCATCAAAGGGGCCTATTGCCTGACAGAGCCCACGGCGGGGTCGGATGCGCTGTCGATCAGAACCCGCGCCGAGCTGACGCCCGACGGCAAGCATTACGTGCTGAACGGGCAGAAGGTCTTTATCACCAACGCCGGGTTTGCCGACCTTTTCACGGTGTTTGCCAAGATCGACGGCGAGCACTTTACGGCGTTCCTCGTAGAGCGCAACTGGGATGGCATCACGCTGGGGCCCGAAGAGAAGAAAATGGGCATCAAAGGGTCTTCGACGCGGCAGGTCTTCTTTGAGAATTGCAAGGTGCCGGTGGAAAACCTGCTGGGCGAGATCGGCAAAGGGCATCACATTGCGTTTAACATCCTCAACATCGGGCGGTTTAAGTTGGGGGCGGCGTGCGTGGGCGCCGGCAAGCGGGCGCATCAGCTCTCCATCAGCTACGCGCAGGAACGGAAACAGTTCGGCAAGCGGCTGATTGAGTTTGGTGCGATGCAACACAAGATTGCCGAGCAGGCGCTGCGGCTGTTTCTTTCCGAGTCGGCCACCTATCGCATCAGCGGGTGGATTAACGATATGGAAAACTACCTCAAAGCGCAAAGCGACGACGAGACGCAAGCGCTGTTGGGGGCGGCGCGGGAATATGCGGTGGAAACGGCCATCATCAAGGTGGCGGCCTCGGAAGCGCTCGACTATATTGTGGATCAAACCGTGCAAATCCACGGCGGCTACGGCTTCATCGAAGAATATCCGGCCGCCCGTTCCTATCGGGATGCACGCATCAACCGCATCTTTGAGGGCACCAACGAGATTAACCGCCTGCTGATGATCAATATGCTGGTGCGGGCGGTAATGAAGGGCAAGTTAGATCTGCTGGGGCCCGCTATGGCCGTGCAAAAAGAGCTGATGCAGGTGCCACCCATGGGGCAAACGTGGGATGCGGGTTCGCTGGATGAGGAAAA
>JALVCQ010000190.1 GCA_027009805.1 Bacteroidota bacterium | reverse complement strand
CCACAAAAAATGCCCTTTCCGCTTTTTGAGCGCCACCCGCGTCCGCACCCCGAAGGTGCGCCCTTCCACCGCCGGCCGAAAGAAGTCCGCGATCGTGTCGTAAAGCGCTTCCGGCGGCCCCAGCGGCAACACCTTCACCCGAGCAAAAAATTGAATGCCCGGCACCGCCCGCAGCGCCGCCGACACATCCCGCATGCTCTTGACCAGCAGATGATCCCACCCCGCCTTCACCTTGAACGGATCGTCCGGATACCGGCGCCGAAGCGTTGCCAGCACGTTGTCCTGCAACCGCCGCATCATCTGCTGCCGCGTGGGCCGTTGCTTGGTGCCGTATTCGCCCGTATAGCGGACGCTGTAAACGTAAGGATATTCTCGAACGGCGCTCACGACGGAGGGATTTGCCGCAAAGGTAAGCGGGCCGATATGATCATCCTTTTTTGGGCGTGCCCCCTCGCCTGACGGCTCGGGGTCGGGCCCCTGCGGGCTCGGCTGTTTGCCTCGGCCCGCCCGTCATCCCACTCCACACCCTGCGCCACCCGCGTGGCTTCGACTCCGCTCAGCCAGCGGGTGCTTCCCATGGGCAACGGCCCCTGAGCTTGTCGAAGGGCGGTCCGCCTCGCTGTCGCTCGGCGCCCTCCGGGCCCCTCACGCGAACCTTCCGCTCCCTGAGCGGAGCCGAAGGGTGCGGAAGGCACCAGAACATGCCCGCGTGGCTTCGACTTCGCTCAGCCGGCGGGGGATGTAGGGGCGCCGTGTCCTTCCCTGCATTCCCTGTTGTTTTGACCATCCATAAACGCAATGGGACCATTTATCAGCGGGGTGATGCATTGCCCGAAAAGAAAAACGAAACAGAGCCGTTACCTTTGCGAACTGCAATCAATTCATGACCATGATGCGCTGTCTATTGTCCGGCTTTCTTGTGGTGCTGCTTTTTTCGGGATGCTCGATGTTGATGTCGCCCGTGCCGCAGCCGGTGGACGGGGAAGAGCTGGAACGCATCCCTCGGGAATTGACGGGGCTCTATCGGGAAGTGGGGGCCGATGAGACGCTGTATGTGGCGCCCACATTCTTCCGATACGGGCACTGGAAGGCTTATGTGAACCATACCATCAGCAGCGACTTTGTGCTGAAAAAGACGGAACCGGGCTTTGTGCTGAACATGCGGCAAGACTCGACCGGGCCGTGGGTGATTTTTCCTCTGGAGGTGCGGAAGGAAGACTCACTGCTGATCGTATATGCCTTCCCGCCGCCGGAAAACCCGCGTCAGGAGCGGCGGTTGAGCCATATCGTGTCGAAGGTGGTCATGAAAAAGGTACCGCTGGGAAAAAAACGCCGTTCACTTACCCGGCAACTCGAATCGCAAACAGAAGGCGGATATACCAAGCGCTGGCTGATCGTGGCCTCGCCGGAAGAGTTTAAGGAACTGATGGAAAAATGGCCGCGAGACACCGTGGCGGTCTTTCGACGGCTGCCGCAAGGGCGATAGCCGACCGTCATCAGTGGGGCACATCGGAGCCGGCACAACGGGCATCCCATGCCCTGTTCACTGGCGTCTTCTTAAGAT
This sequence comes from Bacteroidota bacterium, assembly GCA_027009805.1. Taxonomy (GTDB): domain Bacteria; phylum Bacteroidota; class Bacteroidia; order JAADEI01; family JALVCQ01; genus JALVCQ01. Next base: position 6,305 of record JALVCQ010000190.1, on the reverse strand, counting down.
GGTTATCTCGGGCGTATTGACATGCACCTCCCATTCTTTCGCCGACATCAACGCGCGGGTTTTCGCTTCGAATGCTTCTTTCGTAAGCGGATAGACGTTTTCTTCTTTTCTGGAAAATACGATGTATTCTGCGTCTTTAATGAGCGGAAACTGATAGACCCGTTCCCGTAATGACAGGTGCGGAACAAAGGGCGATTGAGCGCTGACCTTCGCATTCGGCGGAATGTTCGCAAGGTATGCATGCACTTTTTTCACATCATAATCTCGCTGGTAATGCGCTTTCTGATAGAAGCGTATCCTTGATTTATGGGTAAAAAACACGGTTTCATCCATCGTCCGAAAGGTGGCGCCCGCCGCTGACAACAACACAGCGTAGCTTGCGACCTTTCGCAAACGCGGCTTTTTAATTTCAGCGATCACGCTGAAAATCCCGATGGCCAAGATGGGGGTGAACTCGATATTATATTGCCCGCTGATGCTCCACACATGATAGCTGTCGTGAAAAAACTTCTGACCATAAATCGGCAGCAACATCAGCAGATAATGCGGCTTTTTGAATAATATCCATACGCCTGATATTAGCAGGATAACATGCGTTTCGGCTTTTACGAAGTCGCCGTCGGGGGTATGATTGTGATTGATAAAAAGCATTTTCAGGCTTTCTATCGGATGCGTCAACACTGTCTGGATGGCACTCCACGCATCCCCGCCCAGCGCTGAATACCGAAAGCCGCCGTACTCACCGTGCGCGGCGAACGATGGGATCACGTCATGCACCACGACAAGGAAATAAGCCAGGGAAAGCCCTGCAAACGACAGCAGAAGCAGCGCCCTTTCAGCATCGTTGCGATATTCTATCGCCAGGCCGAGGCAGATAAAAATCACCCACAATGAGACGTTTTCCTGCGACGCCAGCATGAAGACCAGCACGAGAAAAGCCAGCCATTTTCGGCCCGCCCGGATCGCCACAAAAAACCAGGGAGCCGCCCCGCTCGCCACCACCACGCTGTGATAATCAAAGGAAAGGGCGCCATACACACCGTAGAAAAGAAAGAAGTAAACCGCCGCGTATAAGGCAATCCTTTTATCCTGATATAAAAAATATCGATAAACGCCAAGGCCGCCGAGAATAAGCGCAGCAATCTGAACAACCAGCAGCGAGTAGGTCCCGAATAGATATACGATCGGCGAGAAAATCATCAAATAGAGGTCAAAATGACCGCCAAGGATGGGCTCGTAGAAATCCTTGATCATGGTGCTGTCGGCCATCCGCAGGTGGGCATACTTATACAGTGCATTGGTGTAGAGCCCCAGATCCAGGGCATAGGTGCGGAACAAATAATGATTCACAAGTGAGATCAGCGAATACACGACGGCAAAGGCAAGGCTTGCCCAGGTAATACCTCGATGTTTTTTGATGATCGAGACAATACTGACTGATACCGGCCGCATAAATGTGGGTGATGCGTATTCTGGGGGCGCCTTATCCCGTTCTTTCAGCGCCATGCCGTGAACAAATGTAACAATTGTGGCAGGACCCGCCGGCATTTCCTTCGAGGGTCATTGCTGCATCCCACGCCGCAAGCGCCGACAAAGGGTTCCATTCACTAAAATTGTAACGACCTTTCACGCTGTCAGCATCTCATACCGGAAGTCCATGGCGCACATTCCTCCCGTTACCGTGCAACAACTGGCCGACATCGTCAACGGCGAGTTGTGGGGCCGGCGGCGGGGCCGGTATGCCGTCCGTCAAGTTTACTACGATACCCGCCGCATTTCGGATGGTCGGGACGGCCTTTTTGTGGCGTTGCAGGGGCGACAGGATGGACATGCCTATGTTGAAGAAGCCTTCCGGAAGGGGGTTCGGGCGTTTCTGGTGAGCGATCGGGACTGCGTCCGTCGCCTGCCGGCGCACGTGCAAACGCGGTCGGCGTTTATCATCGTGGCCGATACGTTGGCGGCCTTGCAACGGTGGGCGGCCCATCACCGATCGGGCTTTACAGGGCAGGTCATCGGCATCACAGGCAGCAACGGCAAGACCATCGTCAAGGAGTGGCTTTATCACCTCATTGCGCCGTTTCGGGCCACCTATCGAAGTCCGGGCAGCTACAATTCCCAACTGGGGGTTCCGCTGTCGGTGTTGCCGCTTCGGCCCGACCATGCCATTGCGCTGATAGAAGCCGGCATATCGAAACCCGGAGAGATGGCTGCATTAGCAGCGATTGTCCAGCCCACCGGCGGCATCTTCACCACGCTGGGCAGCGCCCACGATGCCCACTTTGCCGATCGGGCTCAGAAACTGGCCGAGAAGCTGCGCCTTTTTCAGCGGGCCTCGTGGCTGGTCTTTCGGGCCGACCGGCCCTATTCCGAAGCCGTGAAGCGGTTCGTGCAAGCGCGGGACATCACCCCGGTAAGCTGGGCGGTGCATGGCAGGGCGCAATACCAGGTGGAACTTGCATCAGAAGGGCAGGGAACGGCGGCGACGTTGATATCGCCCGCCGGCGATGAAGAGCAATTTCTGCTGCCGCTGCGGCATGCCCATCAGATTGAAAACGCCCTTCACGCCATGGTGGCGGCTCATCATCTGGGCTTTTCCTTCGAGGATATTCGGCGGATGGTGCCTACGTTGCCGCCCGTCCGCATGCGGTTGGAGGTGGAGCATGGGGTGCACGATAATCTGATCGTCAACGACGCTTACAATGCCGACCTCGACTCATTGCGGGCGGCGGTGGCGTTTACGCAGGCCTATGCCGCCGAACGGCCGGCCATTCTGGTATTGTCGGATTTTGAAGAAAGCCGGCCCGATTTGACGGCCCTCATCGACACGCTTCGTCCCATCGATTGGGAACATCTTTATTATGTGGGGACACTTCCGGCGCCTTCTTTCCCGTGGCCGACGACGCAATGCCCCGACACCGCTGCGCTCATCGAAGTGTTGGAACGCCGCCCCTTGCCCGAGCGCAGGGTGTGGTTGTTGAAGGGGGCCCGCCGTTTCCACTTTGAGAAGGTGGCTTCGCTGCTCCGCCGACGAAGTCATCAAACCCGGATGGAGATCAACCTCTCGGCGCTGGCACACAACTTTTACCTCTATCGCTCGCTGCTTCCGAAAGGCACCGGTATCGTCCTGATGGTTAAAGCCTTCTCTTACGGCAGCGGGGTGGGGCAGCTCACGCGCTTGCTCAACGACCTGCCCGCCGCCTATCTGGCCGTGGCATATACGGACGAGGGGGTGGCATTGCGGGAAGCGGGCGTGAAGCATCCCATCATGGTGATGCACGTTCAGGAGCCGCAGGTGTCGCTTCTGGCGCCCTATCATCTCGAACCGGTGCTTTATACGTTTTCGCTGTGGGAGGTGCTGGCCCGGGAAGGGTATGCAGGGCCCGTCCACATCAAGGTGGACACGGGAATGCGGCGGATGGGGTTCGACTTGAAAGACCTTGACCGGGTCGCCAAAATGATGACGCAACAGCCGCACATTCACGTCGCCAGCGTGTTCACGCATCTGGCCGCCGCTGAAGATCCGGCGCATGATGCTTTCACCCGCACACAACTGGCGCAATTCGACCGCTGGGCCCGGGCTTTACGCGAGCAAACCGGGCGGACCTTTTTGCGACATGCGTTGAACTCGGCGGGGATGGTCCGTTTTGGTCGGGACTATCGATATGAAATGGTGCGGCTGGGGATCGGGCTGTTGGGCATCGATCCCACGGGGCGGATTCAGCCGCGGCTGGAGCCGGTGGTCTCGATGAAAACGACGGTATTGCAGCTGCGGTCGGTGGCGCCGGATGACACCATCGGCTACGGTCGCAGGGGCCGCCGTGAACGGCCGGGCACCATCGCCGTCATCGGAGCGGGATATGCCGACGGCTATCGGCGCATACTCTCCGAGGGGCGTGGAAAGGTAAATATCAACGATCGGCTGTATCCGACCATCGGAACCATTTCGATGGACGTGGCGGCCGTGGACGTTTCGGGCGGCGACGTGTCGGTGGGCGACGAGGTCACGCTCTTTGGTGAGTTGCCTTCCCTCGATGAAGTGGCCCGCTGGATGGGCACCATTCCTTACGAGGTCCTCGTCTCCATTCCCGAACGGGTGCGGCGGGTCTATTATCGGGATGCCTTATAAGCGTCCCGCAGGCGTTATGCCTGGGCCGGCGGCCCGCCCATAATGAAGTCTTCCCCGCCCATCGGACCGCCTTCTTCGATGGTGCCGAAGGCGGATTCATACTTCTGGATATTATCCTGCAACGCCCGCAACAAACGCTTGGCATGCATGGGCGCTAGAATCACGCGTGTGCGGACTTTCCCCTTCGGCAACCCGGGCATCACCTGAATAAAGTCCACCACAAACTCGGTGGGCGAATGCCCGATCACCGCCAGGTTGATGTAATGCCCCGCGGCCACCTCTTCGGGCAGTTCAATATCCAGCTGGCTCGGTGGGCCTTCCAACGGTTCTTTCGTCATGACATTGTCTTATTGTGGTGATGTGGGCGCCTCTTCCTCGACGCCGGCTTCGGCTTCGCCTTCGCCGTTTTCAGCGATTTCAAAGACTTTCAGCTTTTGCATCCAGCGTTGGCCGGTGCCCGCCGGGATGGTCCCCCCGATCAGGACGTTTTCTTTCAGGCCGCGCAGCGGGTCGATTTTCGCTTCGATGACGGCATTGTTGAGCACTTTCGGCGCTTCCTGAAATGAAGCCGCCGCCAGCCAGCTGGCTGATGAGAGGCTGGCCCGCGTGATTCCCTGCAACACAGGGCTCACCGTGGCCGGCTGGGCGTCCCGCACTTTTACCACCCGCAACGCTTTCCGTCGAAGATAGGAGTTCTCTTCCCGCAGCTCCCGCAGCGAGATGATTTGTCCTTCCTTAAAGCGGTTGGAGTCGCCGGCATCCACGACCACCTTCTTGCCGAAGATCCAGTTGTTTTCTTTAATCACCTCGTATTTATCTTCCAGACTGCCGGGCAAGAAACGGGTATCTCCTGGATTGTCGATCTTCACTTTCTGCATCATCTGCCGCACAATCACCTCGATATGTTTATCGGCGATCACCACCCCCTGATGGCGGTATATTTGTTGGATGCCGTTCACGATATACTGCTGGACGGCCTGCGGCCCTTTAATGCGCAGGATGTCGGCCGGTGAGATGGCGCCGTCGGTGAGCGGGTCGCCGGCTTTCACGCGGTCGTTTTCCTGCACCAGAATGTGTTTCGAGATCGGGATCAGGTATTTTTTACGTTCTCCTTCCTTCGACTGGATAAAGACTTCCCGCTGGCCGCGGCGTATCTTACCCATAATCACCACACCGTCGATTTCCGATATGACGGCCGGGTCGGACGGATTTCGGGCTTCGAACAGCTCGGTGACCCGCGGCAGCCCCCCGGTAATGTCGGAGGCCCGATGCAACATGCGGGGTATCTTGATCAGAATGTCGCCGGCATGCACCTCCTTCCCGTCATTCACGATGATGTGTGCGCCCACAGGCAGATAATATTCCTTAATGACTTCCCCCGTCTTCTTATCGACCAACAGGAGTGTCGGGATTTTGGTTTTAATCCGGCTTTCAATGATGACTTTCTCTTTGTGGCCGGTTTGTTCATCGATCTCTTCGCGATAGGTGATGCCTTCTTCGATATCTCGGTATTGGACCCGTCCATTCCGCTCGGCTACGAACACCGAGTTGTAGGGGTCCCAACGGGCGATCACCGTATCCTTCTTGATTTTCTGACCATCCTTGACCAGAATTACACTGGCATAAGGGATGTGATAGACGGTAATGACAATATCCTCTTTGGGGTCTTTAATTCGGACTTCTCCTTGCCGGGAGATGACGACTTCCTCTTTGTCGGCGGCACCTTGCCGGACGACGGTTTCCACGCCGACCCATTCCACCACGCCGTCGAACTTCGACTTGATTTCGCTTTCGGTGGCGCCTTTTGCGGTGGCCGTCCCCCCAAGGTGGAAGGTTCGCAAGGTCAGCTGCGTGCCCGGTTCTCCGATGGATTGGGCGGCAATCACACCGACGGAGTCGCCCTGCTGTGCCGGCTTATTATACGCCAGGTTACGGCCGTAGCATTTTTCACACACGCCGTGCTGCGTTTCACAAGTCAGCACCGATCGGATCTCGACGCTTTCGATGGGGCTGGCCACGATCTTACGGGCTTTTTCTTCGGTGATTTCCTCGCCGCCTTCCACCAGCACCTCTCCGGTGATGGGGTGCACCACATCATTCAGCGCCACTCGGCCCACAATCCGGTCGTAGAGCGGGATAATGACATTCTCGTTGTCTTTCAGGGCTGAAACGGTGAGGC
>JALVCQ010000189.1 GCA_027009805.1 Bacteroidota bacterium | reverse complement strand
AGGCGAGCTGGGCATCTTCGGCCCCACCATTCCCACCGAATACGGGGGCGGCGGCACCGATTACACCACCTACGGCGTCATCATGCAGGAGCTCGAACGCGGCGACTCGGGCATCCGCTCCACAGCCAGCGTCCAGAGCTCACTGGTGATGTTCCCGATCTATAAATACGGCAGCGAAGCGCAGCGCAAGAAATATCTGCCCAAGCTGGCGTCGGGCGAGTGGCTGGGGTGCTTCGGCCTCACCGAGCCCGACCACGGCTCCAATCCCGCCGGCATGGTCTCCACCATTCGGGATGCCGGCGACCATTACGTGGTCAACGGCACCAAGATGTGGATATCCAACGCCCCCTATTCCGACGTGGCGGTGGTGTGGGCCAAAGATGAGGAGGGCGTCATCCGGGGCGTCATCCTCGAAAAAGGCATGGAGGGGCTTTCGTTCCCGACCATCCATAACAAGTGGTCGCTGCGGGCCTCGGCCACAGGCGAAATCGTGATGGATAACGTCCGCGTGCCGAAAGAAAACCTGTTGCCGGAAGCCCGCGGGTTGAAAGCCCCCCTGAGTTGCCTTACTTCCGCCCGTTTCGGCATCGCATGGGGCGTGATCGGCGCCGCACTCGACTGTTACGATACGGCCCTTCGCTATGCCAAAGAACGCATTCAATTTGGGCGGCCCATCGCCGGCTATCAGCTCATCCAGAAAAAACTGGCCGAGATGATCACCGAGATCACAAAGGCCCAGTTGATGGCATGGCGCCTGGGTAAGCTCATGGATGAAGGCCGGGCCACGCCCCAACAGGTCTCGATGGCCAAACGCAACAACGTGGAAATGGCCCTCTGGGTGGCCCGAGAATCCCGACAGATCCTCGGCGGAATGGGCATCACCGGAGAATACCCCATCATGCGCCACATGATGAATCTCGAATCGGTCATCACCTACGAAGGCACCCACGAAGTGCACCTCCTCATTACGGGCATGGACATCACAGGCATCAACGCCTTCACCTGCCCGCAGGATAAATAATCATTCCGTTTTTTCCTATGACGATTCGCTTCGGGACGGACGGGTGGCGGGCCATTATCGCCGACACCTTCACCGTCGATAACGTGCTGCGGGTGGCGGATGCCACAGCACAGTGGATTCTGGAAACCCAGCCCCACCCCTCGGTGGTGATAGGTTACGATTGCCGTTTCGGCGGTGCGATGTTCGCCGAGTGGACGGCCCGCATGATGGCCCGGCGGGGCGTGAAAGTATGGCTGTCGAAAACCATCGTCTCCACGCCTATGGTCTCGCTGGCGGTGCAAAAACAAAAAGCCGGCGCCGGCGTGGTCATCACGGCCAGCCACAATCCCCCGCTTTACAACGGCTTCAAGATCAAGGGATGGTTCGGCGGTCCGGCATTGCCCGAGATGATTGCCGAAGTGGAAAAACGCATCCCCGCCGAAACCGGCCGAAACCTGCCCGAGCTGGAACAACTCCTGCACGAGGGCAGCGTCGAATATCTCGACCTCGAAGCCATCTACCGCCGACATATCGCGGAACATTTCACCCTGGCCGACATTCAGAACGGCCCGCTGCGGTTTGCCTACGATGCCATGTATGGCGCCGGTCAGTTTGTGATGAAAAAGCTGCTGCCCGAGCTGACGTGCTACCGGTGCAGCGTCAACCCGGGATTCAATGGGACGCCGCCCGAACCCGTCCCCGCTTATGTGGCGCCTTTTCTGCAATATCTGAAAGAACATCCCGCGGATGCCGCCCTCATCACCGACGGCGACGCCGACCGCGTGGCCATGGCCACCGGCGACGGCCGCTTTGTCGATTCCCACCACATCATCCTGTTGTTGCTGCTCTATTACGTCAAATATCAGGGGCGGCGCGGCAAAGTGGCGGTGTCGTTTTCCTGCTCACACAAGATCGAACAGTTCTGCCGGAAATACGATCTCCCCTTTGAATACACCAAAATCGGCTTCAAATACTTGGTGCCTTACCTCCTCGATGAAAAACAAAATTGCCTGATTGCCGCCGAAGAGTCGGGCGGGATAGCCGTGAGCACACACATCCCCGAGCGCGACGGCATCTGGATCGGTCTGATGTTGTGGGACTTCATGGTCCAGCAGAATAAGACCCTCGCTGAATTAATTGAAGAGGTCTATGCCGAAGTGGGCCGCTTTTTCTTTCATCGGGAAAGCCTTCATCTGAAAGAAGCCGAGAAAACCGCTGTCATCAAGGCTTTGCAAGAAGGCCGTCTGACCGAAGTGGCCGGCCGCCCCGTGGTGAAAACCGAAGACCTCGACGGATATAAGCTGTGGCTTGCCGACGATACGTGGGTCATGATCCGCCCCTCGGGCACCGAACCCGTCTTGCGCATCTATGCCGAAAGCCCCGATGCCGACACCACCTTTGCCCTGCTGAAGGCGCTGAGCCAGACGCTTCGGGAGCTTGCTTAGCATTTCGTCGGGCCCGGCTCTAAGGCGGAAAGGCTGGATAGGGAGGCCCCTCCTCCAAATAATAGGCTCTATATCTGCGGCCGGGCCATCTAAATCAATGTCCCGCCATCTCAAACCATTTCAATTCCACTCCCGGCCATATGGTTCCGGTGGCAAGTGCTACCTTTGAAAATAAGCTAATCTAAACAGCCAACGTGATGAAAAGGTTTACATTTTTCTTAATACTCATGGGCTTTTTAGCCCCGCTGACCTATGGTCAGACGATGGATATTTCTCCCCAGCGGGCGGAAATTTTTGACGGCCGATATTTCCGGCTGCTGACGTTCAAGCGGCTTCCTTCGGCCGAGCAGCGGCGCCAGTGGGCCGCCGAGGGGTTGCAATTGGTGGACTATTTCCCGAAGAATCACTATTTCGCCGTCATTGACGAAGATTTTGCGGCTTGGAATAAGGTCACGGAACTGGCGGCGGTGCGGCGGGTGCCGCTGCAAATGCGTGTGAATCAGGCTATTTTGGAAGGTCATTTGCCTGCGTGGGCGGTGGAAGGGGACCGGTGGAAAGTGGTCGTCGGATATTATCGACCGCTCGACCCGGAAAAAGTGCGCACCCGCCTCGAAGCAATGGGATTTGAAGTCAAACAGCATACGAAAGAGGCCTTTATGGTCGAAGGCACCATCGAGCCGGCACGGGTGCAAGACATCATAGCCCAGCCGTTTGTGCAATTTGTTGATTTGGCCTCTCCGCCGCCCCAACTGGAAGCCAATGAATACTACAAAAGCGGAATCACGCGGGCCAATGTCGCCCATCAAGCGTCTTCCACCTACAATGGCGACGGCCTCGGGGTGATGGTCAGCGAAGGACGCGTGGACAGTCTCCTCCAACTGACCGGACGCCTCGTCGTGTTTAACACCTCCGCCAGTGTGTCGAACCATGCCACCACGGTGGCATCGCACATGGCCGGGGCCGCCATCGAGAACCCCTCAACCAACAATAATGCCTATGGGGCCACCGTGTACAGCGAAAACTTCACCACGAACTACGGCTATTATTACGACAACTACCGAATCTATTACGTGAACCACTCGCTCGGGTTTGGTATCGTGGGGTCGTATCAAGCCGACACCCGTCAGTTGGACCTATTGGCGGACAGTTATCCGCATATGGCCGTCTGTTTCTCGGCGGGCAACTCCGGAACGGCCACGGGCTATGCGCCTTATAACACTTTTTCCGGATGGGGCAATGCCACCGGCACCCGAAAGCAGAATAAGAATCAATTTATGACAGGGGCCACCAATAAACTCGGCAACCTGACCTCGTTCAGCAGCCGGGGCCCCACCTACGACGGTCGCATCTATCCCGTGGTAGTCACCGAAGGAAGCGGGGGCACCTCTTTCGCCTCGCCTAAAACCACCGGCGTGCTCGCCGTGCTGCAAAAAATTTGGCTGGCCAATCATCCCGCCGATACCACCTATGCGATGCGCCTGCGGGCCATCATGACCGTCTCGGCCGACGACGCCATCGAAAACCCCGGCCCCGACTTTAAGACCGGCTTCGGCATGATCAACGTCCGGCGGGCCATGCGGGTCATCGACAGCAACTGGATCTTCTACGACAGCGTGGACAACGGCCAGACCGACTCTTTTTCCATCGTCGTCCCCGCAGGGCTGAATCAGCTGCGGGTCATAACCATGTGGCCTGATGAGGCCGCCTCCGTAGGGGCGCCCAAAGCATTGGTCAACGACCTTGACGCCATCCTTATCTCGCCCGCCGGCGATACGTTCTATCCGTGGGTCTTGAACCACTATCCCGACCCCGACTCATTGAACCAGCCGGCCGTTCGAAAAGTCGATACCCTCAACAACGCCGAACTGATTACGGTCGATAACCCCATCGCGGGCACGTGGAAAGTCAAAGTCACCGGCACACACGTCCCCATGGGACCGCAAGACTATTACGTGACCTATGAAAAGCGTCCCCAAGAGTTGGTCCTGACGTTTCCCCACGACAGCGTTTCGCTGGAAAGCGGCGATCCCATCTACTTCTATTGGGATTATTACGGAGCCTCAGGCACCTTCACTCTCAAATACCAGCTGGACGGCGGCGCATGGATAACCATCAGCTCAAGCATCGCAGCATCGTCCCGAGCATACCAATGGACGCCGCCTTCGGTGGGCGCCGGATTTCACCAGATGCGCTTTATGATTGCGCGGGGGGCCGCCACAGACACCTCCGGCCCCGCCTTTATCGTAGATAATGCCATCACACAAGCCGACTTCGGATGTAAAGACGGCGTCATCATGTGGGACTCTCTGGCCGGAATCTCCACCTATGAAATTTATTTCCTCGACTCCACCCGCATGACGCCCCTCACATCCGGGGTGACCACAACGTCCACGGCGGCCGAGATCACCAGCCTCGACCCCTCCCAAAAGCATCGGCTGGCCGTGGTGCCCAAAAATGGAAACGCAAGCGGCTATTGGTATTCGTTTGAGGTGCCTTTGTCGGGCGCTACCACCGCATTGCCCTTCTTTGACGGATTTGAAAGTGATGCGGTGGGGACTTCCGGCGACGTCACCCTCAGCGGCGGATGGAAAATCAAGCAGTCTCCGGCGGGCTACTCATGGAAGGTCAATTCGGGAAGCACCCCCAGTCCCAGCACCGGGCCCAACGGCGCTGCTTATGGAAGCAATTATATTTATACCGAGGCCAGTATCGGGAATCAACCTCAACAAACCACTCTCCTGACCTCCCCGTGCTATAGCGCTCTGATGCCCCAGCTTTCCTTCTACTATCATATGTATGTATCAAACGTCCCCCCGCACAAATTGTATGTCGATGTGTTTGATACGGCGACCCTTCGCTGGGAGACTGTGGATTCTTTAATCGGCAGGCAGCATACTTCTTCCTCCGCCCCATGGAGTTTGCGCCAGCTGAATCTGGGCAACTCTCTGGGAGCATTTCGCGTCCGCTTCCGGGGCGTGCGCCCTTCGGGCAATAATTACTACGGCGATATGTCGGTGGATAGCGTGTCGCTGAAAGAAAACGCCGTCAACGTAGGGGTGAGCGCGGTGGACAGTCCGGTGTCGGGATGTGATCTGGGAAGCAGTGAATCGGTATGGATCACGATTCGTAATTACGGCATCAATCTGGGCGCCGGAAGCACGATCCCGTACAGCGTGGAAGTGGACGGCAACACGCCCTGCACGGGGACGTTAACCGTTCCGGCTGGCGGTTTTGTCAGTGGCGCCGATACCACGTTTAACAGTGGTTGCACCGGCGACCTCAGCAGTTCCGGTAATCATACCGTCAGGGCATGGACCGACCTTACGGGAGATGATGACGCCTCCAACGACACGTTCTCCGTCACCATCGAAAATCGACGGCCGGCACTGGGAGCCAACGACATCTTCGTCGATGACTTCGAATGCCTGCCCGACACCACCACCCAAACAAGCGGGACACTCTTGATGAGTGGCAATCCGGCTTCACAATGGACATACACCAACACCAACAACGGCCGGCTGCGGTCTGCCTATACAAACCATACCACGGGGGGCAACCGGGCGATCACGCTGGATGCCAATCCGTCCGGCACCTTCTCCAGCAACTGGATGACAGTGACACTGGATATGAGTGCGTATAATGCAGCGACGAATGCGATAGAGCTGGAGTTCTGGTGGACAGACCATGGGGATGAAACGCACACCGGCGATTCGATAGCGATTCGGGGTAGCAATTCCGACCCGTGGATTAACGTGCTGAGCCTTGCTCCCGGCAGCCAGGCAGATAATACATGGCATCAGGAAAACATTAACCTGAGCAATGCGCTGCAGGCCGGGGGTCAGAACTTCAGCAGCACGTTCCAGATTCGCTTCAGCCAATATGATAATTACCCGACTTCATTGGATGGGATTACCTACGATGACATTCGTGTGCATGAATTGCCGCCGGATGTAGGCGTCAGTGCGGTGGACAGCCCCGTATCAGGTTGCGGGCTGGGGGTAGCTGAGCCGGTTTGGATTACCGTGCATAACTATGGTGCACCATTGAGCGCGGGCAGCACCGTGCCTTACAACATAGAAGTGGACGGCGGCACGCCGTGTGCCGGGACATGGACCATCGGCGCCGGTGGATTGGCTTCGGGGGCCGACATCACCTTCAACAGCGGATGCACAGGAGATTTCAGTGCTTTGGGCGGTCACACGGTGAAAGCCTGGACAAACCTGACAGGGGACGGGGATGTCGCCAACGACACCACGACGCAAACCGTCACCACCTTGCCCACCTACAATACCTTTCCTCATGTCGAGGGATTTGAAGGGGCGCACTATTGGACCTTCGGCGGCACCAACAGCAGCTGGCAGGTGGGCGCGCCGTCCGGCGGCGACATCGATGCTGCGGGAGAAGGCGCCCAATCGATATTCACCGATAATGGGTTGGATGAATATAATAACAACGAGCAATCGTGGGCGATGAGCCCGTGCTATGATTTCAGTGCGTTGGCGGCCCACCCGATCGTGAGTTTCCTCCATGCATGGGAACTGGAAAGCAGCTATGACGAAGGGTGGCTGGAATACACCACCGACGGCGGCGCCACGTGGACGAAAGCGGGCGCCGCGGGCAGCGGTGTGAATTGGTATAATGATGCGGTGAATGATTGGTGGGATGCTACAACAGGCTATAATGACTGGCATGTGGCATCGCATGTGTTGACGGGATTAGCGGGACAGAGCAATGTGCGGTTCCGATTCCGGATGTCAACAGACGTTTCGATAAAATATGAGGGCATAGCTGTCGATCAATTCTCAATCCTGCCAGGCGGGACACAGGTGTTTGATCCAGCCGCGCGTCCTTACACGGGGACCTCGACCGCTGCGCTGAGCGGCAGCGGCTGGTCGAAATATCAGGTGGCCGGTGACGACGTAATCTGGGTCGATCCACAGGGGCAGAACCTGGGGAATACGGATTTGAAGATGCGCACCGAGTTTCCGCCGCTTTACTTCCCCAGCGTAAGCCAATATATGACGCCGCGCCACTGGGTGGTGGAACCCACCACGGCGCCGGCGTCGAATGTGACGCTGCGGCTGTTCCTCACCGAGGAAGAATGGGACACCCTCCGGAATCGGGACGCCAACCTGACGAAGGGAATCCATCTGCTGGGCATCACACACTACCACGGCCCCAATGACCACACCTTGTCGTGGTCGGACAACAGCTATACCAACACCAACAAAGCCTTCATCACCCCGTCGGCGATTACGGTGTATCCGTGGAACAACGGCTACGGGTTGGAGTTTGACGTGCAGGTGATGAGCCAGTTCGGCGGCAACAGCGGCGGCGGGACCAACACGCCGGTGCCGGTTGAGTTGGCGTGGTTCCGGGCCGACCGGGTGGGCGGCGATGCCCTCCTTCGCTGGGCGACGGCCTCTGAGCGGGGCAGTGACCATTTCCGCGTGGAAACGGCCACAGAAGTGCGGGATGGGAAGCCGGTGTGGCGTCTGTTAGGCA
>JALVCQ010000188.1 GCA_027009805.1 Bacteroidota bacterium | reverse complement strand
CGGTGTGGACAGTGTGTCGGTGTGGGTGGCGCTGTATCGGGGTCCTCGTGCGGCTTTTTCGGCGGATGTGCGTTCCGGCTGTGCGCCGCTGGCGGTGCGGCTTCGGGATCGTTCGGTGTCGGGGGATGGTTCGATAGTTTCCCGCTGGTGGCGGGTGGGGGATACGGTGTTGCGTGGTGATTCGGTGTTTGGGTATGTGCTGGGTGCGTCGGGCGTGTATGCGGGCGGTTTGGTGGTGATGGACAGCCACGGTTGTCAGGACACGGTGGAGTATGCGGACTATTTTCGGGTGCACCCTTCGCCGCGAGCGTCATTCGAGGCGGTTCCTGTGCTGGCGGTGTGGCCGCGCCGGCGGATCTGGTTTTACAATGGGAGCGAAGGCGTGGACTCCGCCACAGCCTTCTCCATATGGAATTTTGACGATCCGGCGTTGCCGGGTGGCGGCTGGGACACCGCCTGGGACACGCGGCACCTGTATGATGACAGCGGTTCGTTCCGCGTGGGTTTGTGGGTTCGGAACCGCTGGGGCTGTGCGGACAGCACCTTCCGGACGGTGTGGATTGTGCCGGGGTTGCAGGTGTATGCCCCGAACGCCTTCTCTCCGAACGGCGACGGGTTAAACGACCGCTTTCGGGTGTCGGCCTCGGGCTTTTCGGCGTTTCGCCTGCTGATATACAACCGCTGGGGCCAACTTATCTACGAGAGCACGGACTACGCCGCGCACGGCTGGGACGGCATGGTGGACGGGATACCGGCGCCTGCGGGCGTGTATATGTGGGAGGTGGTGGTGCTGGACCATGAAGGCAAACAGCATCAGGTGTCGGGGATGGTGCATCTGGTGCGGTGAGCACGCTATTTTCGGCTTACCCACCGGCTGCCTTTGATGTAAAACCGCCATGGCCGGCGGGCGTCCTCGCCGGCATAGTCCACGCCGATACGCGGGCGGGCTGTAATCTGCTCCGCCGGCACGGAAATGCCCCGATCTTCAATCCAGAGCGGCGGACGGTGAAGGGGGTGCCCGCTCAGCGATACGGTAATGCCCAACGCTTGCGAAAGACTGCCCGGCCCCGCAGTGAGGGCGGGCGTGACTTTCTCTTTTCGTCGCCGCCGCAGCATGATGTCCAGCCCTTCAATAGGTTCAACGGCCCGAATGAGCACGGCCGTCGGCTGTCCTTCCGAACCGGTGACCACATTAAACAGATGATGCAGCCCATAGCAGAGATACACATAGGCGATGCCGCCGGCGGCATACATCGGCTCGTTTCTGCGGGTGCGGCGCCCGCCGTATGAATGACTCGCCCGGTCGTGAATGCCCGCGTAAGCTTCCGTCTCCGTAATCATCCCGCACGTCGGTTCGCCGTCGATCAAGGTGCAAATCACCTTTCCCAGCAGGTCGCGGCTCAATTGGATGACGTTGTCCCGACGATAAAAGGAGAGCGGAAGCGGCTCAGGCTTCATTCCGTGAAGGGCACGATTTTCCCGTTGACGTAAATGGGGACGATGGGATACCGGTCGATTTGAACGGCATGTGCAATGTCGGGTCCGTACGACTTGCGTATCAACCGTTGCCCGTGTGATGCCGTTCGTAAGGTCTCTTCCAATTCGTCGCGATGATGGCGGAAAAGGCTCCGGCACATCAGGGCGGCGTCGTTGGCGGGCTGATGGCTTTCATTCAGGGCATCCACCAGTGCGCCGGCAAAGAGTGAGTCTTCGAGGTTGACGGCGCCCTTCCGGCCGGCGCAGAACACCAGCACCCGACGTTTCCCCGCCCGCAGATATGCCGCTACGGCCCCCAAATTCAAGAAACTTCCCACCAACACCTCTTCGGCGCCTCCGGCCCGAGCCATGGCCAATGCACGCGTGCCGTTGGTGGTGGTCAACACCACGCGTTTGCCCGCCAGGTCCCGATAGGAAAGCGGCGAGTTGTCCAGATGAAACCGCTCGATGCGTTCGCTGTTGCGTTCGCCGCCCAACATGGTGGCCGGGTCTTGCCGGTGCAATGCCTGCGCCTCTTCCACCGTTTGCACCGGATAGATCGCTTTCACGCCCTCGCCTAAGGCTGTGGTAATCACAGACGTGGCCCGGAAAATGTCCACCACCACCACCGTCTTCCCCGACAGCGAAAAGTTCGTCAACAGTAATGGAGAAAGACAAACCTCGATAGGAAAGGTCACAAGGCGTAAGCGTTAAGCGGCGGCAAAAATGGGAATTGTCTTCGAAAAATCAGGATGAACGCGTGGCGCGCTTGTAATATTTAAGGAAGCCGAACAGGAGCTTACGTGACGTTTCCAGTTGTTCGAGGATGTGATTCAGTTCTTCCTCCGTCAGCATCTCCATTTTGTGGGCCAGTCGGAGAATCGTCTCGCTTTGATACAGGTATTCCTTGGCTTCGTTCAACGCTCGAATCGACTCGTTGCCGTATTTCCGGCTGGCGGCTGCCGCAATGTGGGAAGGAATCTTCACCGCAGCCTGTCGCAGGTAATAGGCCAACCCGTGCGAGTCGGCCTCGGGTAGGGTGCTGGCTACTTTGTAAAGACGTTGGGCAAGTTCCATGGCGGATTGCCATACTTCGAGTTCGGTAATTTGCATCACGGCACTTTGGTTTTAATTGAATGTCTTTTATGATGTCTTTTGAGATGCTTGCTCGGGCGTGATGAAAGGCGGTTTGACCACCTTCACTTGAACAAATTTATTACGAATCTGGACAAATACCCTCTTTGATGAAAAATTAGACGGCAGATATCCGAGGGCGATGCCTTTTTGAAGGATCGGCGAATGGCCGCCGGAGGTCACGCGGCCGATATTTTGACCGGTTTCATCGACCACAGGGTAGCCGTGTCGCGGAATGCCCTTGTCTTCCACAAGCATTCCCCGCAATCGGCGTTTGAGTCCTTCCGACTTGGCTTTTAAGAGGGCGGTTTTTCCAATAAAATCTTTGTTAAAGCGCGTCACCCACCCGAGGCCGGCTTCCAGGGCAAGGGTGTGCTCATCCATATCATTGCCGTAAAGAAGATATCCCATTTCGAGCCGCAGCAGTTCGCGCGCCCCCAGGCCGGCGGGCGTTACTTCGCCTGTTTCCATCACGGCATCCCACAGCCGTTCGGCGTCGGAGGCGTTGACGTAAAGCTCGAATCCGCCCGCCCCCGTATAGCCCGTAGCCGCCACAATCACATTGGGAATGCCCGCCACATCGCCCACGGCAAAGTGATAAAAGGCAATCTTTCCCAGGTCCAGCGGTGTGAGCGGCTGCAACACTTTCGCAGCCCGAGGTCCTTGAAGGGCAAGCAACGCCGTATCCTCCGAAATGTCGGTCAGATGAACGTCAAAGTCCTGAATGTGTTGTGTCAGCCAGTCCCAATCTTTGGTCACGTTGGCGGCGTTCACCACCAGCATAAAGCGCTGAGCATCAAATTGATACACGATCAGGTCATCCTTCACGCCGCCTTCGGGGTTCGGGATATAGGAATATTGCGCCTGATAAGGTTTAATACGCCCGATGTCGTTGGCCAGCACATAGTTCAAGAAAGCTTTCGCCCCCCGACCTTCCACGATAAATTCCCCCATATGAGACACATCAAAAAGTCCGGCGGCCTGTCGAACGGCAAGGTGTTCTTTCCGAATGCCTTCATATTGAACAGGCATGGCGAACCCTGCAAAATCGACCATACGGGCGCCCAGAGCCTGATGGCGGGCGAAAAGCGGTGTGTGACGTTCCATCGGTGGTGCGTGTAAAGTAAAAGCAAAAATAGCAGCGGCGGGACAAAGCCGGATACTTTTACACAGCCGTCTTCATTATCCGGTTGGAAATCCTAATTTTAGCGCCCTCTTATGTGAAGTTTTTCTTCTTATGAAAATGACGTTACGGCATCGCCATCTCCGCATCGTTTTGTCGGCCCTCCTGGTGATCTCCCTTTCGGGATGTATGCTGTTTAATTCGCCGGCGAAAAAGGCCGAGCAAGCTTATCAGCTTTACCAATTTACGGAAGCGGCGGATCTTTACGGAAAGCTTTATTCTAAAACCCGTAAAAAAGAGAAAAAGGCTGAATATGCCTTCAAAGCCGCCGAAGCATATCGCAAAGCCAATCGCTATCGGGAAGCCGTCTCGTGGTATAAAAAGGCCGTCCGTTTTGAATATCCCGACCCGGCCGCCCTCCAATACCTTGCTCGGATGCAGGCGGCCATCGGCGACTATGAAGAAACGTTGAACACGCTGGAACAATATCTGACCAAACGCCCCGATGACGAGCAGGCCAAAGCATGGAAAGCCCAGCTCGAACGGCTGAAATCGTGGAATCCGGAAGAAGACAGCCGGTTTGTGGTTACCAACTTCCGAAAGGCCAACTCGGACGCCAACGACTTCTCGCCGGCATTATATAAAGGAGGACTGGTGTTCGCCTCCGATCGCCAAGAAGCCACCAGCAAGAAGACCTATGAATGGACCGGCAACCGCCACTCCGATCTTTTCGTCGTTAAGCGCCGCCGCATCGGACGCGGCCGAAAAGCCACCTATAAATGGGGCGAAGTGGCCCGATTGCCCGAACCCATCAACACACCCTACAATGAAGGAACGGCCACTTTCGGCCCCAAGGACGCCTTTATGCTTTACACACAATGTAACGGCCCCGACGGGAGCCTGAAAAACTGCCGGATCATGATCTCGCGGGTGCGGGGCAACCGATGGAGCGACCCCAAACCCCTGCCACTGTGTAAAGACTCTACCGTCAACTATGGCCATCCGTCCCTCTCACGCGACGGGCGGATGCTCTTTTTCGTCAGCGACATGCCGGGCGGATACGGCGGAAAAGACATCTGGGTCAGCTTCTACAGCCGACGGGCGCGCACATGGGGCGACCCCGTCAACCTGGGCCCCACCATCAACACGCCCCACGACGAAATGTTCCCCTTCATTTATCGGGATTCCATCCTCTATTTTGCTTCCAGCGGACATAATGCCATCGGCGGACTCGATATCTTCGTCAGCCGCGGACGCGGCACCCAATGGACCAAACCCAAAAACCTGATGCCGCCCGTCAA
Source organism: Bacteroidota bacterium (assembly GCA_027009805.1). GTDB lineage: Bacteria > Bacteroidota > Bacteroidia > JAADEI01 > JALVCQ01 > JALVCQ01. The sequence goes on along the minus strand of JALVCQ010000188.1, from coordinate 2,920 downwards.
CACCACCTCCGATGACTTCGGCATCATCTTCGATGAAAAAGGCGAAAAAGGCTTCTTTACTTCCAATCGCCCGCAAGGGAAGGGACAGGACGACCTCTACGAGTTTTATCTCCGGCCCCTTGTCTTTACGCTCGACGGACACGTCTATGACATCGAAACCAAAGAACCCATTGAAGCGGCAAACGTCATCCTCACCATCTATCCGGACACCACGCAAAAAGAAATCAAACTCTCCGATTCCGCCGGATATTATTTTTATAAGTTGCAGCCGGAAACGAAATACACCGTAGAAGCCCGCAAGGAAGGATATTATTCCAGCAGCCTCGAAGTCGTCTCCACCATCGGGCTCGAAAAATCCCAGCACTTCGTGCGGGACCTGTATCTGAAAATGATCAAGCTCACAGCCATCACCATTCAGGGCATTTACTACGGGCTGGACAGCTTCAACCTCCGGCCGGAATCCATTCCCGTGCTGGACTCGCTGGTGGATGTGTTGCAACGCAACCCCTACCTTGTCATCGAGATCGGGTCGCATACCGACTGTCGGGCCAGCTTTGAGTATAACATGGAGCTGTCGCAAAAGCGCGCCCAGTCGGTGGTGGACTATCTGGTGGCCAAAGGCATCGACCCCGAGCGGTTGGTGGCCAAAGGATACGGCGAAACCCAGCTGGTCAACAACTGCGCCTGCGAAAACGGCCGCGGCCCGGGCTTGAAATGTTCGGAAGAAGAACATCAGGCCAACCGACGGACCACCTTCCGCGTCTTGCGCACCGACTATAAGCCCAAGCCGAAGCCCAAAGACACCACCCAAGCCGAAACCGCTCCCACGGGCATTACGCCGGCCGAAGAATTGGACGTGATTGACACCACCGACCTCGACCTCATGCTGGACGAACCGGCCCCGCAAACGCCCATGCCCGGCAAGGACGAAAAACAACCCGCTCCGCAATCAAAAGCACCGAAAAAAACGGAAGCCCCCGAAAAAAACGGGCCCCTCAAAGGCTTCGGAGACAGGGTGAAAAAGATTAAGGTCGGAAAAGTCGGGAACCTCTTTAAGAAGAAAAAAGAAGAGTAGGGGGAGCGGAAAAGGCTGGCTGGGGCTCTCTTCCGACGGCCTTTATCTCTTACTGAACCTTACTGCACACGGGCTGCAAGGGTGCTTTGCCGGCCGCAATGGGAAAATTGGTGATGATAACCTCTTTGATCTTCCCGCGTCGGTGGCCGCGGCTGTTGATGGCCCGTCCGGCATACACCTCATAGACGTGAAAGTCAGGATGCGAGAATATCCGGAAGGTGGCAGGCGCATGGGAGTTTGATAGCATGACGTAGGCGCCGCGGGCGGCCAACTCGGCCGTCACATCTCGCAGGTTTTGCTGGGCTTCCATTGAGAAGCCGTGCCGGGTATAGGCCGTGAAGGAAGCCGTTTTCGACACGGGGATATAGGGCGGATCAAAATACACCAGATCGCCGGCCCGGGCGTTTTTGAGGACCACCTCAAAAGAGGCTGCCTCTATGCGGGCGTTCCGAAGCGCCTGAGCCACAGCCCGAAGATTCACCGGATCGTAATAGCGCGGCGTTTTGTATCGACCAAAGGGAACGTTGAATCGCCCTTGCCGATTGACGCGGTATAAACCGTTGTAGCAGGTTTTGTTCAGGTATATCAGCCGGGCCGCCCGCTCAGCGGCGGTCATCGTAGCCGGGTCTTTTTTTCGCAGCGAATAGTAAAAATCCTCATTGTGAGGATATTCTTTCAAGTGGGCCAGCACCGCTTCCACGTGGTCCCGAACCATCGTATAGGCGTGGATAAGTTCTTCATTCACGTCCGAGAGAAAAGCCCGAGAGATTTTTCCCTGCCGATAAAGGGCAAAATAGAGGGCGCCGCCGCCGAGGAAGGGCTCGTGGTAAGCGTTGAATCGTTCGGGAACGCAGGCCGTCAGGGCGGGAAGCAATTGCGTCTTGCCGCCCGCCCATTTCAGAAAGGGCCTGGGAACTTCTGACCGATACATGATCTTTATCGCGAGAAATCAACAACTTGCTCCGAGCGCCTTTAATACGCCCTCGGATTTCCTTGCGGAAATCAAGCGGGCGGCAGCTATGAATGCTGCGAATCTTCGGCCATATCCGCTTCCTCGACAGCCGGCGCGGGGGGCACCACCTTCACGTAGGGCTCGCCTTTTCGGATGCCGATGATAAGGCGGCTGCCCGGCGGAGCGTTTTCTTTCAGGAGCGTCTCGGCCAGAATATCTTCGGCATATCGCTGGATGGCCCGTTTCAGCGGCCGGGCGCCGTATTGCGGGTCATAGCCTTTGTCGATGAGGAAGTCGATCATCGCATCGGTGAGCTCCAGCTGGTATCCTTTTTCTTCGAGCCGATGAAAAAGCGATTTGAGCTGAATGCGGATGATCTTCCGGTAGTCCTGTTTTTCAAGCGAACGGAAGACGATGATTTCGTCGATCCGGTTGAGAAACTCAGGTGCAAACACCTTTTTCAGCGCCTTCTCGATGATGCCTTTTCGCTGGGCGGTGAGGGCTTCCTGACGGGAAGGCGTGGAAAAGCCCACCCCCTGGCCGAAGTATTTCAGCTCCCGCGAGCCGATGTTGGAGGTCATGATGATCACCGTGTTCCGGAAATCGACCCGCCGCCCCAGGCTGTCGGTGATGACGCCTTCGTCGAGAATCTGGAGGAGGATGTTAAAGACGTCCGGATGGGCTTTTTCGATCTCATCCAGCAGGACCACGGAATAGGGGCGGCGGCGCACCTTTTCGGTGAGCTGGCCGCCTTCTTCATAACCGACGTATCCGGGGGGGGCGCCGATGAGGCGGGAGACGTTGAATTTTTCCATATACTCGCTCATGTCGATGCGGATGAGCGAGTCTTGCGATTCAAAAAGGGCTTGGGCCAATGCCTTGGCCAGTTGGGT
>JALVCQ010000187.1 GCA_027009805.1 Bacteroidota bacterium | reverse complement strand
GGATGGCAACATGGCGGCTGAACGGGTTCGGGTGACTTCTCACTCTGGCGATTTCCGGTCCGGCGGCGCCCTCTTTTTTCCGAAGGGAAGAAAGCACCGAGGAACGGGCCAACACTTCCAGCAGGGCGGCGGCAATGTCTTTTGTCTGCGAGGTCGCCTGATTGACCAGCACGGCCAGGGAAGCCCGCCCGATGGTATCATACAACACCACGGAGCTATATCCGCGAATATTCCCCCCGTGCATCCAGACCGTGCGATCGGCCAACACCGCCTGCTTAATGCCCAGCCCATATTGAGAAGCCGGAACCACCGTCAGCATCTGCTGTAAAGAAGCGGCATTGAGCACCTGCCCGCCCATTAGGGCGCTCATCCATTGCACCATCTCCGGGGCGGTGGAAAACATCCCGCCCGCCGTCCAGGCCCCGCTGAATCGGGCGTTGATGGGTATGGAATGCTCGTCCTGACCGTGCACCCACCGATGCGCGATTTCTCCGTGCATCGGCTCGGCTACCGCCAGGAAGGTGCTGTCAAGCGTTAGCGGATTCAATAGATATTGCCGGAAAAGCGAGTCTATCGACCGGCCGGCGGCGGCCTCGGCAATCATCCCGGCCAGCAGGTAGTTGGTGTTGCAATATTCCCAGCCCTGTCCGGGCGCAAAGTGAGGGGGGCCGATGAACTGGAGCAACTCCTGCGGTTGCCAGATGCGGTCAGGGCAGCACAGGATCGAGTCTTTATAGGCTGGTGAGCGGGCATAGTCATCCAGTCCACTGGTATGGTTCAGCAGGCGGCGCACCGTAATCGTCGAATCGATGTAAGGATGCGGCGGGAGCCATTTTCCGATGGCATCATCCAGACTCAACGCGCCCATTTCCTGCATCTTCAGGAGCAAGGCGGCGGTAAAGGTCTTGGTGTTGCTGCCGATGCCGAAGAGCATTCCCGAACGGATGGGCACGGTGTCGTATGAGACGCCGGAAGTACCATTCCATCGGCCCTGCCCTGCCGTCAAGACCGCAGCCGATATACCCTTCACCCCTGTGGCCGCACGCACGCTGTCCAGGGTGTGCTGGAGTTGAGCATTGAGTAATGAATCCAGTGGTTGGGCGCCGGCCCCCAGGTAAGCCCACCAGCAAGCAAAGAAGAGGAAGCGGTGTTTCATCGTGGGGTCAAATTAAGACCTTTATAAGTTAGATGATCATCCATCATGAAAGTTTAGTCGTTGACTTAATTTACCTCGCTTCAACTATACAGGCTCTTAATGATTTAAGTCATAGCTGATGAGAAAACGCGCTGCCCGACAAGTTGTGTCGGGCAGCGCGTGATTTCTCAGGATGGAACCGCGCCGCTTACCGGGCCGAAGAAGCGCCGAGGGCCGCCAGCCGCTGTTCCACGGAAGCCTTCCATTGGCGGAGGGCATCCAGCTCTGCCGTTTGTTGCTCGATGACGGCTTGTTGTCGATCAATGATCGCCTGCTGCTCCTGCACGGCTTTCACCAACGGCACCACAAACTCGGCATAGCGCATGGTGTAAAGGTCGGTACCTGTCTCGTTTTCATCACCGGGCGGCACCACGCCGCTGAAATCGTATCCCGCGTCCTTCGCCGCCTGTTCCACCTCCTGGGCGATGAAGCCCGAGAAGTGGATTTGCTCGATGTCGTATTTGCCTTTCCACGTGTTGGTATCGACGCGGCCGTAGAGCAGTTGTTGCTGGCGGTCGATGTCGAGCCGGTAGGTCACGGGGCGCAGCCGCAGGATAAAGTCCAGCCCTTTGACGTTTTCCCGTACCTCCCGTTTGATGCGGGCGTCGGAATAGGTTCCCCAGACGACCTGCCCACCAATCCAGCTCACGGAGGTGTTTCCAACATGCACCCGATTGGAAGCCGTGGGGTCGGCATTATAGCCTAGGCCGGTGGAGTTGCTGTAGGTCGTGCCCGCTGAGTTGGCCGAGTAGCCGACAGCGGTGCGGAATTGACCGGTGGTGTTGGAAAAAAGGGTATGTCCCCCCAAAGCCGTATTTGAGCTCCCCATCGTATTAGACGAAAGGGCGTCCCGGCCCAGGGCGGCATTATTTACCCCTATGGTGTTCGAAGAAAGGGCATCCTGCCCCAGTGCCATATTATTGCTACCCGAGGTGTTGGATGAAAGGGCATTCTCCCCCAACGCCACATTACCTCCCCCTGTGGCATTGGAAGAAAGGGCACTTTTGCCTAATGCGATATTATGCCAGCCTGTGGTGCTGGAAGAAAGGGCGTCGTTACCCAGCGCCACATTATACCAGCCTGTGGTGTTGGAAGAGAGGGCGAATCGGCCTAACGCCACATTATAATTACCTGTGGTGTTCGAGAAAAGCGATTGATACCCCATGGCCGTATTGAAACTCCCCGTGGTGTTCGAATAAAGGGCATAGATACCCATTGCAATATTGAAGCCCCCTGTGGCGTTTGAAGAAAGGGCGTTTTGCCCCACGGCCACGTTACCGCCCCCCGTGGTATTGGAAGAAAGCGCCTGCTCCCCCACCGCCACATTGGCATCGCCCGTGGTGTTCGACCAAAGCGCACGCTTTCCCAGCGCCACATTATAACTCCCCCCTGTGTTGGATGAAAGGGCCGAGTCACCCAGCGCTACATTGTAGCTTCCCGTCGTATTCGAAAAAAGCGTTCGATGTCCCAGCGCTACATTCCGCCCCCCTGTGGTGTTGGATGAAAGGGCATTATTGCCAAGTGCTACGTTGTTGTCACCGGTGGTGTTGGATGAAAGGGCGCTTTGCCCCAATGCTACATTAGAATAGCCCGTGGTGTTCGACCAAAGCGCACGCTTTCCCAACGCCACATTATAACTCCCCCCTGTGTTGGATGAAAGGGCCGAGTCACCCAGCGCCACATTGTAGCTTCCCGTCGTATTCGAAAAAAGCGTTCGATGCCCCAGCGCTACATTCCGCCCCCCTGTGGTGTTGGATGAAAGGGCATTATTGCCAAGTGCTACGTTGTCGTCACCGGTGGTGTTGGATGAAAGGGCGCTTTGCCCCAATGCTACATTAGAATAGCCTGTGGTGTTCGACCAAAGCGCATGCTTTCCCAGCGCCACATTATACCGTCCTGCTGTGTTGGATGAAAGGGCCCGAAAGCCTATTGCCGTATTGTAGTGGCCGTTGGTGTTTGATAAAAGCGCATACCGGCCCACGGCCACGTTATAATAGCCGGAGGTGCTGGAAGAAAGGGCCGAGTCGCCCAGCGCCACATTGTAGGCCCCTGTGGTATTGGAAGAAAGGGCGCGACGCCCCAATGCTATATTAGAATAGCCCATGGTGTTGGAATAAAGGGCATATCGGCCTAATGCCACATTATTATCACCCGTGGTATTGGCATAAAGGGCATACGCGCCGAACGCCATATTATACGCGCCTGTGGTGTTATACCGTAGCGTAATAGGACCCATTGCGATATTAAAAGACCCCGTGGTGTTGGCATAGAGGGCATACCGCCCCAGCGCCACATTAAAATTGCCCGTTGTGTTGGCGTAAAGCGCCGTCAGACCCAGTGCGATATTATAGCCTCCCGTGGTATTACTGAAAAGGGTGTTGTGTCCCAGCGCCACGTTATAGTCTCCTCCGGTATTCGAATAAAGGGCGCGCTGTCCCAGCGCCACGTTAAAGTAGCCGGTGGTGTTTGACGCAAGGGCATTTTGTCCCACCGCCACGTTATACCAGCCCGTGGTGTTGGAGGAGAGCGCCCGATATCCCATTGCCGCGTTATAACTTCCCGAAATATTGGACTTTCCCGCCTCATACCCGATAAACACATTCCCGTTGTTGGTCAGATCATCGTTAAACCCTGCGCTGTCGCCGACAAAGATCGACCGGCCCGTGCCGATTTGCCAGATGGCCCCTTTCACGTCCAGTGCCGCCCGCGGCGTCGCCGTGCCGACCCCAATCTTTCCATCCGACTGGATGATGAAGAAAGTGTTAGTCCCCTTGACCACCCGCAGCAGCGGATTGACGTAAGTTGAGGTCGCCTGAACGTCCAGTCGAGCCGTCGGTATGGTAATCCCGATGCCCACTTCCTGGCTATATCCGGAAAGTGCCACCCCCAATACGCTGAGTGCCGTTAACAGCCCAAAAACTCGTGCGGTTTTCATAAAAAATTTGCTGGTTATTTGATGGCGCAAATATACATATTTTCTTTTATGAAATGACAAAATCGGGTCTATATGTGTGTATAGATTTGGACCCCATAGGCTTTATTACAAATCAATAATGCATTTTTATATGCACATTCATATATGGGAGTCCTCTATTCATCTCCTTAAGTATCAGAGCCCGCCTCGGCAATAGGGCCGACTTTCGTAAGGCATTATGTTGTCAAATTCTTTTTGAATTGTTGCGTGTTGATAACGTCGCAGTTTTTAGTGGGGAGCAATGAGATAACAGCCAATGTGCTTTCGTTTTCGTCCTCACCCCAAATTGCCTGAATCGAGCGGCACAGCAGGGGGCGATGTAAAGACTGTGAAGGAGGCAATGACAGGGGGGCGGTGATGGCGTAAATAACTCCTCCCGACCTTCCCCTTTGCTTCTTGTTTGCGCAAGGGGCCCGGAGGGCGCCGAGCGGAAGCGAGGAGGCCCGCCCTTCGACAAGCTCAGGGACCGCCGCCTGTGGGAAACACCCGCTGGCTGAGCGGAGTCGAAGCCACGCGGGTGGCGCAGGGTATGAGGTGGGATGGTGGGCGGGCCGAGGCGAAGAGCCCTTCGACAAGCTCAGGAGCCGCCGAGCCCGCAGGGGCCCGACCCGAAGCCGCCTGACTGCGCCCGCTGCCTGAGCGCAGTCGAAGGCAGCAGGGCGAAAGGCGGCGGAGGGATGCGCCCAAAAAGAAAAAATACGTCCCTTTGCCGCCGCCTATTTTTGCGCCGCCGACGGCAAAGACAAGCTATGACGCAACGAAAATTATCCGATCAGGAAATCCAGCGCCGGGAAGCCCTCGAAGCCCTTCGGGCGCTGGGCATCGACCCGTATCCGCCCGAGCGATGGGACGTCACGCATCATGCGGCTGACATCAAGGCGCGCTATCGGGACGAAGAAGCCGACCGGTGGCAGACGGTGTCGCTGGCGGGGCGCATCATGGGCAAGCGGCTGATGGGCAAAGCGGCCTTTCTGGAATTGCAGGACTTCAGCGGGCGCATCCAGCTGTATGTGCGGCGCGATGAGGTGTGTCCGGGCGAGGATAAGACGCTGTATAACAAGGTCATCAAGAAGCTGCTGGACATCGGCGACATCGTGGGCGTGCGGGGTTCGGTGTTTCGGACCAAGACGGGCGAGGTGTCGGTGCGGGTGCAGGAATTTAAGCTGCTGGCGAAGGCGCTGCGGCCGCTGCCCGTGGTCAAAGAAAAAGACGGCAAGCGGTTTTACGACGTGCGGGACCCCGAGTTTCGGTATCGGCAGCGGTATGTGGACCTGATCATCAACCCGCGCAGCCGATGGGTGTTTTTGCAGCGGACGAAGCTGCTGCGCACCATCCGTGACTTTCTGAACGAGCGGGGCTATCTGGAAGTGGAAACGCCCATCCTGCAGCCGGTGTATGGCGGGGCGTCGGCACGGCCTTTCAAGACCTTCCACAATGCGCTGAAGATGCGCCTGTTCTTGCGGATTGCCAACGAGCTCTATTTGAAGCGCCTCATCGTGGGCGGCTTCGACGCCGTCTATGAATTTTCCCGCGATTTCCGCAACGAGGGGATGGACCGCTTTCACAATCCGGAGTTTACGGTGATGGAGCTGTATGTGGCCTATAAGGACTATCTGTGGATGGCGGAGCTGATGGAAGAGATGGTGGAACGGGTGGCCGTGGCTCTGCACGGGCGTCCGACCATCACCTACGGTGAGCATACCATCTCGTTTGCCCGCCCGTGGAAACGGGTCACCTTTTACGGCGCTATTAAGGAATTTACAGGCGAGGATGTGTCGGGCCTTTCGGAGGAGGCGCTTCGGGCCCGGGCGAAGGCATGGGGGCTGGAGGTGGACGAGACGATGGGCAAAGGGCGCCTGCTGGATGAGATCTTCGGCGAGAAGGTAGAGCCGCACCTGATCGATCCGACCTTTGTGATGGACTATCCGGTGGAGCTGTCGCCGCTGGCGAAGCGTCATCGGGACAATCCCGCCCTGACCGAGCGATTCGAGGTGATCTGCGCCGGCAAGGAAATCATCAACGCCTTCTCGGAACTGAACGATCCGCTGGACCAGCGGCGGCGCTTTGAAGAACAGATGGGATTGCGGGCCAAGGGCGACGAAGAGGCCATGGTCATCGATGAAGACTTTTTGCGGGCGCTGGAATACGGCATGCCGCCGACGGCAGGCGTGGGGCTGGGCATCGACCGCCTGACGATGCTGATGACCGATGCGCATTCTATTCAGGATGTGATCCTGTTTCCGCACATGCGACCCGAGCAGGGCCTTTACACCGCACTGGCCGATCATGACGACGAAGACACGGAAGCGGCGGGTGAGCCGCCGTCGGAAGGATAATTTTTTCGAGCGGGTGTATCGGCTGGTGCGCCGGATTCCGCGGGGGCGGGTGACTACGTATGGACGAATTGCGGCGGCGTTGGGCGAGCCGCGGGCGGCGCGCACCGTGGGGATGGCCCTTCGGGCCGCCCGCACCTCGCTGGATCGCATTCCCGCCCACCGGGTGGTGAACCGCCTGGGGCAGCTCACCGGCAAACACAGCTTTCCCACGCCCACCATGATGGCCGAGCTGCTGCGCAACGAAGGCGTGGAAGTGGTGGACGACTGCGTGGTCGATTTCAAACAACGGCTATGGGATCCGACCGAACGGCAGTAGGCGCGGCGCCCAGCGTGGACGTGCTGGTGCTCAACTACAACGGCCGGGCATGGCTGGAAGCCTGTTTTTCCTCGCTGCGACAAACAGACTATCCAAACTATCGGGTGGTGTTGGTGGACAATGCGTCCACCGACGACAGCGTGCCCTTCACGCAGGCGCATTTTCCCGAGGTGGCGATTTTTCAGACGGGCGCTAATGCTGGTTTCAGCCGCGCCTACAACATGGCGGTGGCCGCCTCGGCGGCCGACTATGTGGTGTTGCTCAACAACGATGTAAAGGTGACGCCCGGCTGGCTGAAGCCGCAAATCGATTATCTGGAACGGCATCCGCAGGTGGCTGCCGTGCAGCCCAAGGTGCGCTCGATGCAAAATCCGGCCTATTTTGAGTATGCCGGCGCTTCGGGCGGCTTTATGGACGTGTATGGCTTTCCCTTTCTTCGGGGACGGGTGTTTGACACCATCGAAGAAGACCGGGGCCAATACGACGACGTGGTGCCGGTGGTGTGGACCACGGGGGCGGCCCTCACCGCCCGCCGCAGCGCCTATCTGGACGTGAACGGCATGGATGAAGACTTTGTCCACCACATGGAAGAAATCGACATGTGCTGGCGGTGGCTGTTGTTGGGGTATGAGCTGGCGGTGGTGCCCGCCGCCGTCATCTATCACCATGCGGGAGCCACCATCAGTCCCAACTCTTACCGCAAAGTCTATTGGAACCACCGCAACAGCGTGTTCATGCTGCTCAAAAACTATGGGGCGGGTTCGCTGTGGCGCTACCTGCCGGGGCGTCTGGGGCTGGATGTGATGGTGACGGGGTGGGCGCTGACGCGGGGCGAGCTGTTTCGCATGCGGGCGGTGGTGGCCGCCTGGGCGTGGATCGTGGGTCATCTGCGGCTGATCCGCCGCAAGCGAAAGGTCGTCCAACAACGCCGTAAAGCGCCTGAAAAAGCTATCTTGCGGCGGCTTTATCCCAAAAGCATCGCCCTTCAATATTTTTTGCGGGGCCGAAAAACCTATCAAGCCTTGATGAATGCGCTCCATTCGTAATGTTTTCGGGGTCGCGACGGCCGCCCTGTGGTTGGCAGTGGGCATGCAGGCCCAGGAACGGGGGCCGCGCCCGCCGATGCCGTGGTGGAAGAAGATCCGCCCGGCGGCGGAGCTGAGCATGCAGGTGAGCGGCAGCAGTTCCTACGTGTTTCTGGGGCCTTATGCTTTTTATCAGCTGTTGCCGCGGCTGGAAGCGGGTGCAGGCGCCCAGTTATGGTATTATTGGCTCAACTATCTGGGCACGCTCTATTCGGGGTCGATTTACGGGCCCTTCACCAAGGTGCACTGGCAGCCGCTGGCATCATTGCCCATCTTTCTGGCCTACCATGAAGAGTGGCTGTTCGTGCCCGACGATTATTACACGCCGGGGCAACGGAAGCTGTCGCACAACCTGATGGTGGGTGGCGGCTATAAAAACCAATTCGGGCGCGGCTGGATGCGCTATTCTTACATTTCGGTGCTGGTAAACCTGACCTATAACACATATTCTCCTTACGCCACGCCGCTGGTGGTTCGGTTTGGGGTAGTGTTTTGAATTAAACAAGCCCAAAAACTATATTATGAACAAAGCAGTAAAAAAGTTTTTCATAGAAAGCATCGGCGTTGCTAAAAGCATAACGTTTACATTAAGACCTCATTTATGGTTGGGATGGATTGAGGCTCCACTTAGGTTGTTAGCCAATACATTATCCCTGGATAAATGGATTGATCGGCATAAAGCACTGGCATACAACGATTTCTGTACATGGAAGCGCGATTATCATCGTCGCTACCATCTCTATCAATGGGCGGTCAATCATTATCGATTGGGGGAGAGCCCTATTTACTATGTAGAGTTTGGTGTATCTCGGGGTTTTTCCCTTCGATGGTGGATAGAGCACTGTGTTCATTCAGAAAGTCGTTTTTGGGGGTTTGACACTTTCGAAGGACTTCCGGAAGATTGGGGCGTTTTTCGGGCCGGAGATATGGCTGCCCGACCTCCTCTATTGAATGATCAACGTCTAACGCTCAAAAAAGGACTCTTTCAGGACACAATCAGAGAATGGCTTGCCTCTTCTCCATTCGATAACCCATCCGTTCGAAAAGTAATTCATATCGATTCTGACTTAAGGTCTTCCGCGCTTTATGTGCTCTTTCAACTTGAACCATATCTCCAAAAGGGAGACTTGTTATTATTTGACGAATTTGCTGTTCCCAATCACGAGTTTATTGCCTTTTCGCTATTCAAAGAAGCAACCAAGCGACAGGTTCGACCCATTGGCGCCACTAATAATTATATGCAGATAATCTTCGAAATGGAAGAGTAGTTCGGGCTGTTATCATAGTTTGAATATTGTACCTTTGCTCCCAAATAATAATCACTATGGCAGTTCTGAAAGTAATCGAATTGATGGCCGACTCGGAAAAAAGCTGGGAAGACGCCACGCAAAAAGCCATCCGTAAAGCATCAGAAACGGTGAAAGAAATCCGTTCGGCTTACGTCAAGTCGCAAAGCGTGACGGTGGAAGACGGTAAAGTAAAGGCCTATCGGGTCAACCTCAAAGTCACCTTCGAGGTTAAGTAGGTTTTCTTTCCCTTTTAGGTTCAGTCCTATTCGTTGCAAGGGGCGCGGCATGCTGTGCCTCTACAAATGAATGGTATGCCGGAGGGGGGAGGGATTCGAGGAGCGCGATAATGCCGTCCGCTCCCTGCGCGAAGTCGAAGGGTGAGGATGGCCATACAAAAAGTCATTTAGGTTCATATTCGGGTGGCTTCGACTGCGCTCAGCCAGGGGGTTCTAAACATCGAACACCGATTGGCAATTTAAGATTTTGACTTAATTTTCCTTTTTGTTCTGCAATCGGTGCCTGTCAACCTTCATTCGACGTTCCCTACCCTTCGGGTTTGCACCCGTTCGGCTTGGGGGATGGCGGCGAGGAGTTGGTCGATGGTGAGATGCGAGACGGGATGTCGCCAGCGCGGGGCGATTTCCTGCAAGGGAAGCAAGACAAAGGCGCGGCGGTGCATGCGGGGATGAGGCAGTTGGAGGTGTGGTGTGTAGATGAGTTGTCCGGCATAATCGAGCAGGTCGAGGTCGATGGTGCGGTCGGCGCCGGCGGTGCGGTCGCGCCCGAGGCACTGCTCGATGTGCAACAGGCGCTCCATTAAGTCGGCCGGAGCATGCACGGTGTCGAGGGCGACCACCTGATTGAGATAAGGGTGCGTGCCGATGTCCCGCCATGGCGGACTTTCATAGATGGAAGAGACGGCTACGAGCCGGCTTTCTGCGGCAAGAAGCCCGCGGGCCTGTTTCAGGTAGTGCCGGCGGGGTGGGATGTTGCTTCCCAGGCCGATGTAACACCGGTGGTTAATCTTCATAGACGGTCTGGACGTTGGTAAACTCCCGAAAACCTTCTTTGCCGATTTCACGCCCAAAGCCCGACCGTTTCACGCCGCCGAAGGGCAAGGCGGGATGCGAGGCGGTGATGGCATTGACGGCGATGGTGCCGGCCTTGATGTGTTCCGCCAGACGGTAGGCCGTTTCGGGATTTCCCCAGATGGCGCACCCCAAACCGAAGGGCGTATCGTTGACAACGGCTATCAGGCCGTCAAAGTTTTCATAGGTAAAGACCGAAAAGACGGGCCCAAAGACCTCTTCCCGATAGGGACACGACTCAGGAGGGACGGGAAAAAGGGCATGCGGCCACACGACATTGCCTTCACGGTGATGACGGCCGGCAATCACGCCGGCGCCTTTTTCGATGGCATCCGCCGCCTGGGCCATCACATTATCCGCCAGATCGGGGCGGGCCAGCGGACCGATCATCACAGCGGGGTCCATGGGATCGCCCACTGTAAGCCGGTCCAATTCCTGCTTCAGGATGGCAAATGCTTCCTCTCGGCGATCGGCGGGTATGAACAGCCGCTTGGCGGCGATGCAGCTCTGGCCGTTGTTCTGCATACGGGCCATCACAGCGGTGTGCAGGATGCTTTCGAGCTCATCGGCATCGGGCAGGACGATGAAGGGGTCGCTTCCGCCGAGTTCGAGGACGGTTTTTTTGAGGTGCTGTCCGGCTTGCCGGGCCACGATGGCGCCGGCCCGGTCGCTGCCGGTGAGGGTGACGCCTTGCACGCGGTCGTCAGCAATCAGGCGGGCAACCTGCTCATAGGTTAGAAACAGATTTTGAAACACGCCCTCGGGAAAACCCGCCTCCCGAAATAGTTCTTCAATGGTCAGCGCACAGCGGGGGACGTTCTCGGCATGTTTCAGGATGGTGACATTGCCCGCCGTCAACGCCGGCACGGCATACCGAAACACCTGCCAGAGCGGGAAATTCCACGGCATGATGCCCAGCACCAATCCCAGCGGGCGAAAAAACACCTGTTGCCAGCGATGCGGGCCGTCCCGTTCTTCCGCCGCCAGAAAATGCACGCCTTTTTCAGCGGCATAACGACACAACAGGGCGCACTTCTCCACTTCGGCCCGGGCCTGCTGGATGGGTTTTCCCATCTCCTCGACCATCATGGCGGCCAGCGTTTCTTTTTTCTGCAATAAAAGATCGCTCATGTCGGGCCAAAAGCGGCTGCGCCGGTCTGGGGACATGCTTGCCCAATGCTTCAAGGCCAATATCCCTTTCCGAAGGGCCCGCTCCACGGTATGGTCGTCGACAAACGAAAACGCCCCATACCGAACGTTAGTATAGGGATTTACCGAGATAAATTTTCGCATGTTTGCAGCACATTTAGCGCACGGTATATATTAAGCTAAGATAGAGAAGATGAAAAACAGCCCCCCTAAAAGATGGCGCGTCGTCTTCATCTTTCTTGCCGTTTTGTCAGCAGCCCAACCTACTTGGGCCCAACGTGCCAAAGATACATCCACGGGATTCCATTTATGCTTGCCCGCACCTTCCGGCTGCCCAAAGTGCACCGACCGGTTTAAAGGGAAATATGTGCTGGTTAATTTCTGGCAGACCTCATGTCCCGACTGCCGAAAAGAAACGCACTTACTGGAAGAGCTGGCCGCCACCCACTCCAATCTGGTCATTTACCGGGTCTCGGTTGACGGTGACAGAGCGGAATGGAAACAAGCCGTGGAATCAGAAAAATGGCCCGACAACTTCGTGAATGTGTGGTGTCCGATTAAAGACCGGATGAAAATCATTCCGAAATACAGGGTTTATGAGGTGCCCTACTCCATTCTCATTTCCCCGGAAGGGAGGGTTGTGAAAAAAGGCGAGTTAAAAAGGAGCGACATTCAAAAGGTACTTCACTGAGCCTTTCTTTGGCCCGCGCATTCTGTCCTACTTTTGTAAGCATGAGAAGATTTCAGGCGGTTGCTTTATTATGGATGGGCGCGTTTGTTCTGTCGGCCTATGCCCAGCGGCTGGATTTGGGGGATGAGCTGTTGATTTCGTTGCCGAACGAAAAGGGTAAGTATATTTCCACGTATGAGTTTCGGGGGAAATATGTGTTGGTGGACTTCTGGGCCACATGGTGTTTTCCGTGCCGGATGGAAACGCCGTATCTCTACAAGCTTTCCCGCCGCTATCCTCATCTGGTCGTCTATCGGGTGTCGATTGACGACAGCCGGTCGAAATGGCTGGCCATGGTTCGGAAGTGGCGGAAAAAGGGGCCGGTCATCCATGTTCGGGACCCCAATGGACGGTATTCTTCATGGATGGAAAAAATAGGGTTTAATGCCATTCCGTATGCCGTGCTGTTGGACAAGGACGGGAAGATCGTGCGCAAAGGCGACTTCACCCTCCACGAACTAAACCACTTCCTACGGAAAGGCGAATGGCCGTGACGACGGTGCGCTCTTCCTTTCATGTAGCGGTTAATACCCGTCTGCTTTTGCCGCGCCGGGAGGGAATCGGCAACTATGCGCACCACGTCCTGCGGCAGATGACGACGGCCCATCCTGAGGTGCAGTTCACCTTTTTCTTTGACAGGCCTTACGCCGGTGAATATGTGTATGGCCCGAACGTCCGGCCGGTGGTGTTGCCCCCGCCTTCCCGTCATCCGGTGTTGTGGTGGATATGGTTTGAAGTCAGTGTAGCCCGCGCCCTTCGTAAGCTCCGTCCGGATGTGTTTTTCTCACCGGAAAGCTATTTGCCTCTTCGGTCAGATGTGCCTTCGCTGGTGGTGTTTCACGATATTGCCTACGAGCATTATCACGAAGACCTTCCCCGCAGCGTGCGTTGGTATTACC
Source organism: Bacteroidota bacterium (assembly GCA_027009805.1). GTDB lineage: Bacteria > Bacteroidota > Bacteroidia > JAADEI01 > JALVCQ01 > JALVCQ01. Next base: position 10,356 of record JALVCQ010000187.1, on the reverse strand, counting down.
GGCGCTATTTTCCGCGCTATGCGCAAAAAGCCGAACGAATTGCTTGCGTATCGGAATACAGCCGGCGGGATCTGGCCGCCACATATGCCATCGACGCCCGAAAGACTTTTGTGGCGTATGGAGCGCCGGCGCCGGACCTTGCGCCGCTTTCTCCTTTGGAACAGGAGGCCGCCCGCCGGCGGTGGACCGGTGGTGCGCCCTACTTCATTTACGTGGGCGCCCTGCACGGACGGAAAAACATCGCGGGGCTGCTTCGGGCTTTCGACCGCTTCAAATTGCAGACGAGCCTGCCACACCGGCTGCTGATCACCGGCCGCCCGATGTGGCCCAATTCGACCATTGAAAACACTTATCGATCCATGCAGCATCGGGATGCGGTGGTTTTTACGGGTTGGCTCAACGGCGAAGCAGTGGGGAAAGCTCTTGGCGCCGCTGAGGCGCTGGTGTTGGTCTCCCATTTTGAAGGTTTCGGGCTGCCCATCGCAGAGGCCCAGCAGGTTCGCACGCCCGTCATCACGTCCAACGTGACCTCCATGCCGGAAGTGGCCGGCGATGGGGCGCTGCTGGTGTCACCGGACCGGCCCGATGAGATCGCCGCCGCCATGGAGAAAGTGCTGGATCCGGAAGTGCGCCGGACACTCATCGAAAAGGGCGCCCGCAACGTTCGCCGATTTTCATGGGAGCAAACAGCGGAACGGCTCTGGCGGGCGTTAATCGACATCGCATCATGAAATCCCGCGCGCCCTTTCCGCTTCAGCCGCATCACACGATGGCCACGCCGCATCAAGCCGCCGAAGGCGTGATCATCAACGATCCCGGGCAACTGAACGCCCTTCGGCGTTATCTACGGGATGACGCCCGCCCTTTTCAGGTGCTGGGCGGCGGCAGCAACCTCTTCTTCACGGAAGACTTCCCGGGCATAGTTGTATTGAACCGCATCGAAAGTCACCGTGTCCTCAAAGACAGCAACGGTGAAACCATCCTGGAACTGGGCGCCGGCCTGGCCTGGCCGGCGGTGGTGGAACGGGTGCTGGCCGACCGCCTGTATGGCATCGAGAACCTGGCCCTCATCCCGGGGCGGGTGGGCGCCGCGCCCATCCAGAACATCGGCGCTTACGGCATCGAAATCAGCGAACGTCTGGTCCACGTGCGGGCGTATGACCTCGACACGGGCGAATGGCTCACCTTCCCGGCCGAGGCATGCGGCCTCGGATATCGGGACAGCATCTTCAAACATCCGCCCTGGAAAGGACGGCTCATCATCACGCATGCGGCGTTGCGGCTGCACCGGCGCCCGCAGCCTGTGATCCGCTATCAGGCGTTGCGGACCTATTTTTCCGAACGAAACATTACCCATCCTACACCGGAACAGGTCTTTCGGGCGGTGGTGGACATCCGGACGGCGAAGCTGCCCGACCCGGCCTGCCTGCCCAATGCGGGTTCGTTTTTCAAGAATCCGGTGGTGCCGCTTGCGCAATGGGAAGCGCTGCGGGAACGTCGGCCCGACATTGCCGGGTGGCCCGTGGAAGGCGGGATGAAGCTGGCGGCCGGCTGGCTGATCGAACAAGCCGGCTGGAAAGGACGCCGCATCGGCGGCGTGGGAACGCACCAGCGGCAGGCGCTGGTCATCATCAACTACGAACGGCGACCCGGCCGTGAAGTGGCGGCCTTCGCCGAGAAGGTGCGGGCGGCCGTAGCCCGCCGGTTCGGTGTGATGCTGGAAGCCGAGGTGGAACAGGTGGCGCCGCCCTACCCTCGGTTGCGTCCCAGCAACTGAACGGCCACGGAGCGGGCTTCTTCGGTCCGGCGGTTACCGGCGATGAGGCGGGCAATCTCTTCGACGCGCTCTTCGGGCGTGAGTTGCCGGATGGTGGCCGATGTTCGGCCGCCGTGCTCATGTTTTTCGACGTGCAGATGAACGCCCGGCAGGGCCGCTGTTTGCGGGCTGTGCGACACCACGATGACCTGCCGTCGGCGCCCCATCTCGGCGATGAGGTCGGCCACCCGTCCGGCCGCCTCGCCGGAGATGCCCGCGTCGATTTCGTCGAGCACCAGCGTGGCTGGTTCTTGCTCTTCGGACAGGATATATTTCACCGCCAGCATCAGGCGGGAGACTTCACCACCCGAAGCCGTCTTTTCCAGCGGGGCCGGCGGCATTCCTTTATTGGCCGAAAACAGCAGACGGACGCGGTCTTTTCCCGAAGGGCGGAAGTCGGCGGCGGGTTCCATTTCCACGCTGACGGTTGCCGCGGGCATGGCCAGGCGCACCAGCAGTGCAGTAATTTTCTCCGCCAGTCCTTCCCGGTGGGCTTCCCGATGGGCCCGAATGGCGACGGCGGCGGCTTCGAGTTCTTTCTGGACGCGCTGGAGGTCGGCTTCCACTTCGGCCATTCTGGCCATGCGACTTTCCAGCAATTGCAGGCGTTCGGCGAGTTCGTCCCGTCGGGCAGTCAGTTCTTCGACGTCCTGCACCCGGTGTTTGAGCATGAGCCGATAGACGGCGTCGCGCCATTGCCGCCACTGTTCGGCCTCCGCCCCGTCCAGGTCGGCATCGGCGCCGTATTGGTCGATCCGTAAAGCCAGTTCCTGCACCTGTCGGGCGGCCTCGCCGGCCATTTCTTTCAGCTCGCGCAGGGTGCCGTCGTAACGGGCGGCTTCTGCGAGGGCTTCTTCAGCCGCCGCCAGCCTATCGGCCGCACTGTCTTCACCTTCGGTGAGCGCGTCCCGGGCCGCCTGCAACCCTTGCAGGATTTGCTCACGGTGTTCGAGCCGTTCCAGCGCTTCTTCCATCTGACGGAAAGCATCGGCATCGAGGTTGACGGCGGACAGTTCCTCGTAAAGGAAGCGGACGTAGTCGGCGTCCTCACTGTCAGGCACGGCCAGCAGGCGTTCTTTTTCGGCGAGCAGGCGGCGATAGCGCTGATAGTGTTGCCGATAGTCATCGAGCAGCGGGCCGCTTCGGGCAAAGGCGTCGAGCACTTCGAGGTGAAAGTCGGGCCGCTTTAACCACAGCGCCTGATGCTGCGAATGGATGTCGAGCAGCATCCGGGGCGTCTCTTGAAGCACATTGAGGGGGACGGGCTGGTCATCGATGAAGGTTCGGGTGCGGCCTGAGGGGAGGCGCTGGCGGCGGATAATGACGGGGTTTTGCACTTCGATTTCCTGAGACTGCCACCATTTCACGGATTCCGGCGGGAGGTCAAATTCTCCTTCCACGAAGGAGGAAGCCCCCTCCCGCAGGGCCATCCCGCCGGGAAATCGATGGCCCGCCAGCACGCGCAGGGCTTCTACGAGCGTGGATTTCCCTGCACCGGTTTCGCCGGTGATCACGGTAAGGCCTTTGCCTATGGAGGCCTCCGCCGTCTCGAAAACGCCGAAATTGCTGAGGGTCAGTCGCCGAAGCATGGGCGCCGGTTACTTCATCAGTTTTCGATATTGTTCGGAATAGGCGGGGTCCATCTCGGTCATGATCTTCACCACCTCGGTTTTCTCGGCGATGGGCGCCTCGGAAAAGACATTGATGATTTCCCGGCGTTTGGCCCGAAGGAAGGTGCGCAGTGGTGTGGCGCGGGGATAGTCGTCGTAAAGTTTTTTCAGGTCTCGAAGGACGCCGAGGATGTTGGCTCGGGCGGTCTCAGGACGCTTGTAAAATTGATCCATACCCTGCCGGTGATAGGTGTAGTAGGCCTCCCGGACGACCTTGTAAGAAGGTTCGGTCCATTGTTCGAGCAGCCAGTATCGGTTCTGGCGTTTGAGGTCGTCCATCGTCCATCCCGGGGCGCCGCGGGCCAGGCCGAGCTGGACGATATTTCGGGCCTTCTGGTAGAAAGGCGTGCCGGCCAGCTTGCCGAACGAGTCCCAATAGACGCCCAGCGAGAAATAGGCATAATAGGCGATGATGGCCACCAGGTCGTTGTCGTAGCTTCCCTCGGAATATTCCAGCGGTTGGAATTGGGTGTAGCTGAATTGGACCTGTTGGTCTTGATGCACCAGCAAGGGCGATAGGTAGGTGGAATACAACACCGGCCGGGAAATGTTGACGTAGAGGACGCCATCGAAGCGGTCGCCCTGCATCTGCCGGATTTCGAGCACGAAAGAAGCGGGGATGCGCTCGTGGCCGCGAAAATTGACGTCGGTCCAGGCGGTGTTGTTGATGAGTTTGGTGAGCTGTGCTTGCAGTTCGGTGAAAATTTCTTGATTGGTGGTCTTGACCGATGGTGCCCGCACTTTCACTTCGGCATAGAACTCCTGAGCGGCGAGGGTGGTCCATCCAATGAGGGCCGTCAATATCCAATAGCGCATGCTGCAAATTTGAGGCTTTGCATTCAAAGCGTGCGTGTAAGGTGATAACGGGCGGAATCGGGCGAAATGTGTTTGCGTGAGGGGCCCGGAGGGCGCCGAGCCGTCAGGCGAGGCGGCCCGCCGCCTGTGGGATAGGGTTGTAGGGGCGACGCGTGCGTCGCCCTGTGGGCGTCCGCGGGGTGGTTGTAGGGGCGCAGCATGCTGCGCCCCTACTGGGAATGCCGTGCGGGCGGTGTGGGTGGAAAGGCGGCGGCGGGCCGAGGCGAAGAGCCGAGCCCGCAGGGGCCCGACCCGAAGGCCCGATAGGGCCGGAGGGGCACGCCCAAAAAGAAATCATTTCCCTCGTCTTCCGGATGCGGCGGGAAAATATTTTTTCCATCAGGCCGTTGCTATTGAAAGGAATGTGCATTACCTTTGCAGCCGCTTTTCAGAGAGCGTGGTGACGTAGCTCAGTTGGTAGAGCGTTGGACTGAAAATCCATGAGCCGGCGGTTCGACTCCGCCCGTCACCACTTCTTTTTCTCTCTTGACGGCGGGGCGGGGGGCACTGTAAAATCAACGTTTATGGATTATAAGACGACGAAGAGCCTGCGAAAAGCATTCGGCGCCCGCCACTGGTCGGAAGTGAAAGCCGAGTCGAGCTGGCAGATTTTTAAGATTATCAGCGAGTTTGTTGATGGATTTCAGAAGCTGAACAAGATCGGGCCGTGCGTGTCGATCTTCGGGTCGGCGCGGATGCAGCCGGGGGATAAGTATTATGAGATGGCGGTGGAGATTGCGCAACTGCTCACGCAAGAAGGCTACGGCGTGATCACCGGCGGCGGCCCGGGCATCATGGAGGCGGCCAACAAGGGGGCCTATCAGGGCGGGGGCCCGTCGGTGGGGCTCAACATCGAGCTGCCGATGGAACAGGAGCCCAACCCTTACATCGACCGAGACAAGCTGATCAACTTCGACTACTTTTTCGTCCGCAAGGTGATGTTCATCAAATATGCGCAGGGCTTTATCGTGATGCCCGGCGGGTATGGGACGCTGGACGAGCTGTTCGAGGCGCTGACGCTCATTCAGACGCTCAAGATCGGCAAGTTTCCGATTGTGCTGGTGGGATCGGAGTTCTGGGCGGGATTGCTGGATTGGATGAAGAAGACCCTCATCGAGGACTTTAAGACCGTCTCACCGGAGGATCTGGACCTTTTTCAGGTGGTGGACACGCCGACGGAAGCGGTCGATATCATCAACCGTTTCTATTCGCGGTATCTGATGGCGCCCAACTTCTAAGGCGCGGGCATGCGGACGCTCCGCTACGGCCCCTATCGGATAGTGCTGGACCGAGGGCGGGATCTGTCTTTTCCCATCGACCGTGAAGGGCGCACGCTTGCGTTTTCGTTGCCGGGGGCGGCGTTTAAGACGTTCGAGGGGGGCGGATTTGTGGGTGATGTGCGCCGCGGCGGCAGTTGCAACGTCGAGACGCTTCACCTTACACCGCACGGCAACGGCACGCACACCGAATGTTACGGTCATGTCAGCGGACGGCGGCTCTTCATCACCGACCTTCAAACCGATTGGATGTTTCCCGGTGTGCTGGCAAGTATCGACATCGAGCCCGGCACGGCCGTTACCCTGGATGATCTTCCCGAATACGCTGTGCAACAGCTTGCGCAAGAAGAAGTAAAAGGGCTCATCCTGCACGTGCGAAGCCTGCCCCGCCTGCCCTTTGACTTTTCGGATTATGATGCGCCTTACGTCGAGGAAACGCTGGCTGCATGGTTGAGCGGGCGGGTGGATCACTTGCTGACGAACCTTCCCAGTCTGGACCATCGGACGAGCACGGCGCTGGCGGCCCATCATGCCTTTCTGGGTCGGGCGCCGCTGCGGAAGACGGTGACGGAGTTGCTGGATATTCCCGCCGACCTTTCCGATGGTCTTTACTGGACGGTGATCATGACACCGGCCATCGCCACGGATGCAGTGCCGTCGAGGCCTGTGGTCTATCCGATGGAAGTTCTGGGTGATGAAGCTGTCTGACTACGACTATCCGCTTCCGGAGGAGCGGATTGCCCGCTATCCCCTCCCCCGTCGGGATGCCGCTCGTTTGCTCGTCTATCGGTCGGGAGACATCAGCCACCACCGTTTTGATGCGCTGGCCGATCTGTTGCCGCCGGACACGACGTTGGTCATCAACACCACGCGGGTGGTGCCGGCGCGGCTCTATTTTCGTAAGTTGAGCGGTGCGCTCATCGAGGTATTGTGTCTGGAACCCGCTCGGGAAGGGTTTCCCATCGAGCAGGCCTTACAGGAAAAAGGGGAAAGCGTATGGGAATGTAAGGTGCGAAATCTTCGCCGCTGGAAAGGCCCGCTTGTTCAGGAAGCGGAAGGCATCCGGATCACGGCCGAATTGACGGCTCGAAAGGGAGCGCATGCGTTGGTGCGCTTTCGGTGGTCGCCGCCGTCGGCTGCTTTTGCCGAGATTCTGGAAAAACTCGGTCGTATCCCGCTGCCGCCCTATCTGGAACGGGATGACGAACCCATCGATCGCAAGCGCTATCAGACGGTGTTCGCCCGTTGGGAAGGGGCTGTGGCAGCGCCTACGGCCGGCCTTCACTTCACGCCGGAGCTGATGAGCGCTGTTCGCCGCCGGTTTCCGGTGGTGGAAGTGCTCCTGCACGTAGGTGCGGGGACGTTTCAACCCATTCAAACATCCGACCCGCGTCGCCATCAAATGCACGACGAGCCCATCTCGGTGACGCGGGCAACCCTTCAACAACTGGCGCGGGCCGCGCACATCACAGCCGTGGGCACCACCGCCGCCCGCACGCTGGAAAGCCTCTACTGGCATGCCGCGGCGGCCCGTTACGGCGACGCCGACGTTGCCGGGCTCGACGTTCCGCAGTTTCCTTATCTGTCATCATGGCCGCGCCTGCCCGACTTTTCGGAAATGATGGACTGGCTCTATTCGCAAATGACCGTTGCCGGTATTGACCGCATTTCAGGCAAGACGCGTCTATTTATCATGCCGCCTTATGTATTTCGGGCCGTGGACGGACTCATTACGAACTTTCACCTGCCCCGCAGCACGCTGCTGTTGTTGGTGGATGCTTTCGTCAAGGGGCAATGGCGCCCGATCTATCAAGAAGCGCTGGATAAGGGATACCGCTTTCTCAGTTACGGCGATGCTTCCCTGCTGCTGCCCTAACCGCCCACCAGGCGATAAATCGCCTCTTCGAGCAGGGCCGGTACGTTAATGCCCAGAAAGGCATAGATGCCAAAGAGCAGGCCGCTCCATACCACAAAAGCCACCGCCATATAGCTTAACAAGACACGCAAGCGGGGTTCGATGAGCACGCCCACCATCGCCCCCACCGGCACGGTCAGAATTACCGGTGTGAGGAGGGCAATGCCCCACAAGCCGAATTTCCGGCGGATGCGGACGATGCGGCGGATGTTTTTATTGATGCGGAGTTTATCCGAATCCGGCTTTTTCAAGAAACCCAAACCATAAAGAATCGTCTCTCCCAATCCACCGAAGATCAACACGCCCAGGAGGCCGCCCAGCACCGTCAGCAAGAATGCCAACCACAGCGGGAGCCCGAAAACAATGGCCATCATCACCCCCATCAAAAACTTTGTGGCGGAGAGGCCGAGGATTACAAGAATCTGTATAACTTCTTCGAACATAGTTGCTTATATTTTAGGGCCGAATGCAAGGTCGCCGGCATCGCCGAGCCCGGGGACGATATAGGCGTCTTTGTTGAGGGCTTCATCCAATGCAGCCAGCACCACGTCCACCTCGGGGAAGTCACGTTGCACGGCCTCAACGCCGGGGCGGGCGGCCACCAGCCCCACGACTACAATTCGGGCCGGTGTTTCTTTCTTTAACCTGTGTAATACTCGAATGATACTTCGTCCTGTGGCAATCATCGGATCGACGAGGAGAACCGTCTTTCCGGCCAGCGGGGGCACCGCCCAATAGGGGGCTTCGATTTCAAAATGATGATGCCCATCCGCATAATGCCGGAAGGCGCCGATCCAGCCGACATCGCTTTCGGGGAAGGCGTCCATCAGGCCTTCCACCATCGGCATGGCCGCCCGCAGAATGCCCACGATGGTGGGATGTTCGGTCAACGTCCATTCCCGGGCCGTGCCCAGCGGGGTTTCGATGTCTTTCTTTCGCCACGTGGAAAGGCTTTTACTGATTTCATGGCCCATCAAGAAGCCCACATCCCGGAGCCATTGGCGGAACATCAGCCGGAAGGCCTGCTGGTGTCGGTCGCGCAACTTTGCCATTCGCTCCGAAATCAGCGACGCTTCTATGTTCAACACGGTCAAGGCCACCAATCTAACTTTTTGAAATCAGCCAGTAGGTTACCGGAATGGGAGCAAATTTAGCGATAAAGGAAACCACGCCGGGAATGTGGGACCCCACAAAGTCAAACGTTCGTCGGCCTTTGCGACGGCCGTCCTGCAAGACGGCCCGGAGGAGCCATTCATGGACAGGAAGGCGGGCCGATCGGTCGATCACCGGCATTAATTGATAGACAATATGGCCGTCGTGTATGGTGAGGATAAACCCTTTCCATCCGCTGGGGGTTTGATAGCCCCATATGTCGGCTCGGCGGAATTTCATCCCCTGTTCGGCGATTTGCCATAACATATCAAAAGCCCTGCCATGGATACCCACGGAATGCGGCCCGACGCGACGCAGCAGTCGGGCCGCTTCGTCCAATGGCATGGATGTAATTCGATGGCCGTCGGGCAGCGGCTTTCGGAGGGTGGTCCGGAGCCTCGGCTGGAAGGTGGGCAGCATCTCGCCCCAGGGGCGGATCGGGAGTTGAAAAGAATACCGGACGCTGACCGAGAAGTCTTTCTGCAGGAAGGGCAGCCAGCAGTCGGCGGCGGGATGGGCCGTCCAGAAATGGCGGCGGATGTCCGCGGCCGCCTCGGCCAGCAAGGCGGCCGCCGTCAAACGCCGACGAATCGACAAGTCGGTTGACCGCCACAAAACGCCGCCGTATCGCCAGAAAGGCGGTGCAAAAGCACCTTTCAACACTTTCAGGCGACGTCCCAGCGGAAGCAACAACGCGGCCATCCATCCCCGCGCGTCCTCTACCACGTGCACGAGGGCATCCGTTAACACAGCATCCAGAAACCAGCTTTCCATATAGGCGGATCCCTGCGGGGAAGCGGTCACGAAGGCATCCCACGCCGATCGGTCCATTTCTTCCCATCGAAAGGTTGTCAGGCGAAGCATGCAACAAGTTTAACGCTCATGATCTTTTTCTTCCAGAAAACGAAGCATCCACTCGAAAACGGTCGCCCATTGTTTCCATTCGGCTTCGCCGCTCAAAACAGCGTTATGCCAGAGGACGGCTGCGTGTCCGTTCCATCGGCGGGTTTCGGCGAGCAAGTCGCCGAGCAGGGCCGGCGCTTGCTCGGGCGTGGTGATCCGCATCAGGGCGCGGTCCATCATGATGGTGGGCACGAGGGTTAGTTCCGTGGGACAATCCGCTTTCAGGTCATACCATGGGACGGGACGGGCCACGCCATGCTTAAAGCCCACATAAGCGGCGCCGCAGGTGGTGTAATCAGCCGTAATGCCCATCTCATGAAGCGTCCGATAAGTGGTCGGCAGTCGATATTTCAAGAAATGCTGGCGGTTTTTCTGCACGGCGGCGCCGAGCACCTTTTCCAACCGCTCTTTTTCCCGCCGAAGGCGGGCGGGGTCTTCCGCGGTGCGCAGTGATCCGTGAAGCCCGACGCCATATCCCGCTTTCGCCGCATCGGTTATCATTCGGGCGTAAGGGGCGGACTCAAACGGCCAGGGGTGCTCGTCGCCGCCGTCCAGAAAGAAAAAGGTGGTTCGTTCGGGCGGTAGTTTGGGCATCAGTTGCTCCCGAACGTCATAGGGGTCGGCACCTTGCGGAAATCGCCTATTCCGGAGGGCTTTTCCAAGACGTCGCCACCATGGTCGGTGCCGGTAGCCCCAGGGGAAGTCCACATCCACGGTCCATTCCACCGTCAGCGTTTCGGTTGGTCGCCACCGAACGCCCAGCGCTTC
>JALVCQ010000186.1 GCA_027009805.1 Bacteroidota bacterium | reverse complement strand
TCGGGTGAGGGGACGGCGCAGGTGCAGGTGGAAGACGTCCGCGGTGTAACCGTGTGGCATCGGACGGTGGCGTTGGGCGGCGTGGTTCAGACGCTGCGTGTGGATGCGTCCGACTTGCCGGCGGGCGTTTACACGGTGCGGGTGACCACCGCCTCGGACAGCGAGATTGTGAAGGTGATTAAACAGTAATTCGCCGCCCTTTTCAGCGGGATATGCAGAACGTCCCTGCCTTCCTTCGGGAGGGCGGGGACGTTTTTTTTTTGTGTGTATGTGAAAATATGCGGGAAATGGTTCCGTAGGGGAATGCCCGCGAAAACAATGAAAAATGCACGTAGGGGCACGGCATGCCGTGCCCCCTGCATCCACCCGCTGGCTGAGCGGAGCCGAAGCCACGCGGGGGAGGTGTAAGGGCGGACCTGTGTGTCCGCCCCGTCAATAGATGCCCCTACGAAACCCTCTTGCCCCATCTTGCGTCCCTACAACCTTTCCCCTTAACTTCCAAATAGGGATGCACCGCTTGTCAGGATGTCGATAAGGAAATTGCTTACTTTGCCTTGCCTTACTTTCTTGACGATGCTTCGGAGTTTTCTGCTTACTGTGATGCTGGGGAGCCTGGTGAGCCCCTTATGCGTTGATGCGCAAGGGTATTTCTCGGGAGACGTGGCTGCCAATGCATCCTTTTATCAACGAGATACGATTATCCAGACCAACACGACGCAGTATCTCCATGAGCTCTCTTCCGCAGAAGGATGGCTTTTCCTGAACTACGAACGGGAGGGCTTTCGGGCTTCGGCGCGGTTTGACTATTACCACAATTCACCGTTGATTGACCCGCAGCGGGCCTTTACGGCCGGAGGTCTGGGCTTTTATCAGTTGTTTAAGCGCATCGGTCACTTTGAAGTTACGGCGGGGCATTTCTACGACCAGATTGGCAGCGGCGCCATCTTTCGGGCTTTTGAAGAGCGCTTGATAGGGCAGGACTATGCCGTGCACGGCCTGCGGCTGGCCTATTATTCGCCCAATGGACACTGGGCCTTCAAAGCCTTCTCGGGCCGACAACGCCAGTTTTCCGATCAATCATCCATCACCTCCTATCGGCTGCGCCCGCAGGTGGTTCAGGGCCTCAACGCCGAATACCAATCGTATGGTGACGGGTGGGCATGGACGCCCGGACTGGGCGTAGTCAAACGCACGCTCGACAAAGAAACCATGGCGCAGCTCGTCCACACCATCAACGCCCTTCCATATGAACAGCGTTTTATCCCCCGCTACAATGTGTTTGCTTTCGCAGCTTACCAGACGCTGCAATGGAAGCAATGGAGTTTCTACTCCGAGGCCGATTATAAAACGCCTGACGTCAGCTATTCGCCTTTTCGGGACAGTATGTTCCTTTCACCAGGCTACTCTTTTTATCAAACGATTGCCTATGCCGGCTCTCATATAGGGCTCACCCTGCAGGCCCGAAAGACCTACCAGATGGAAATCCGCAGCTCGCCCTTTGACCAGTTGCTGGAAGGGCTGCTGGTGTTCCAGCCGCCGCTTGCGAAAGAACATTCCTATCGATTGGTGGCCCGTTATTCCGTCTCGACGGTGCTGGCCGGTGAGGAAGGCGTGCAGGCTGAATTTTCCTACTCACCCACGACAAAGGACTATTTCCTCCTGAATACCAGCTACGTCCGCATGCCTGACCATACGCCCCTCTATCAGGAGGTGTATTTCCATTATAAACACAAGTTCAATACGAAGGTGAAAGCCATCGCCGGCGTCCAGTATCGGCGCTACAATCAGCGCGTCTATGAAATTAAGCCGGGCGTGCCGATGGTAACCACGCTGGTGCCCTTTACCGATTGGAACATCCGCCTTGATGCTTACCGCTCCATTAAGGTGGAAGCCCAATATCTGCGCAGCGCCCAGGACTACGGCGATTTTGCTTATGGTTTAATTGAGTGGAACCAGCGGCGATGGGGGCTTTCCCTCGGTGTGTCGGATATGTATAACCTCAAGCCGCTGAAAACCGCCGAACCGGTTCATTACTATTCGGTGTATGCCTTCTATCGGAAAGGTCCCTTGCGGACAGGCGTCGAGTATGCCCGGCAAATCGGCGGGGTGGTATGCTCGGGCGGCGTGTGTCGGGTCGAGCCCAGTTTCCGGGGGCTGAAGTTTTCTTTTGCCGCTAATTTTTAGGCCGAAAAACTGGATATATGAAGCGGTGGCTGGCTCGATGGTCTCTCGTGGTGTTGGTGGTCTTGTTGATAGGCGGATGTCGTGGGCGCAAAAAGTGCGGATGTCCGGGGGATTTTTCCCTTCGCCTTGAAATGGTGACGCCTCATGAGTGAACGGCTTTCCTATGCTTTTCTGGTGGTCTCCTACAACCGTCCGCACACATTACCCCGGCTGGTGCAGTCGCTGGCTGAGTGTGATTTTGTCCGGCAGGGGTTTCCCGTCGAACTTATATTGCTGAACAATGCTTCTACTACCGACTACAAGTCGGCCGTCAAGGAGGTGCGGGAAATTTGTCAGCAAGCAGGGATAGATTTTCATTATCACCATTCCGACCGAAACCTGGGCTGCGCACAAGGACGCAACCGCCTGGCCGAGCTGGCAAGCCATGATGTGCTGGTCTTTATCGATGACGATGCCGCCGTCTGTCAGAAAGATTTTCTCACTGTCCTCGATAGCTATTTCTCATCGAATCCGCAGCGGGGCATCCTGGCATATCCGGCTTATGAACCGCAGAAAAACCACATCTGGGTGCCCCATAAGCGAAAAGCGGTTCGGCGGCGCCCCTATTTCCATACCTATTATTTTAGCGGAAGCGCCCATGCCCTTTCGCGTGCGCTTTTCCAAAAGGTCGGCGGCTATTCGGCTTTTGTAACCGATCGGGGCGAAGAGTATGACTTGAGTTATAAGGTGATCGACCAGGGCGGAGAGATTTATTACACCACCGACACGTTTGTTCTGCACTATCCAGGGTTGGAAGGACGCCTGCCTTCTCCCCAGGTTGTTCTTCTTCAGGCGGTCAACCGGATGAATATCGCCTATGCCTATTTGCCGTGGCCATACGTGCTGACGCAGGCCGTGATGTGGTCGTTATATCTGCTGGCCAAAACCCGCCGCCCGGATTTGCTTTTGAAGGCATGGCGGCGGATGGGGAAAGGCGTGCCGCGGCGTCCGCTGTCGAAGCAGGCGCTGGCTTACCTCCGAAAGGTGCGGGCACGGCTGTGGTATTGAAAGCATAGCTTTGCGCACCTTGAAGTTCAGAATGCATTGCCGATGACGTTTGATGAAGTGCTCCATTTCCGGCGGGCGGTGCGCCGTTTCGACCCCGAGGCTTCTTTTGACCCCGACGTGGTAAAGCGCTGTCTTGAACGGGCCACGCTGGCGCCTTCCAGCAGCAACCTGCAATTCTGGGAGTTTTATCGGATAAAAGACCCGCAAACACGAGCCGCCCTCAATGAAGCCTGTTTTCATCAACCAGCAGCCGTCACAGCCCATGAGCTGGTAGTCGTAGCCACCCGCCTCGACCTGTGGCCGCAACGCATCCAGGCGAATGTCGATTTTCTGCATCAGCAGTTCGGCCATCAGCCGGAAGAGGCGTTGACCCCGGCCCAGCGCGGCGCATTGGCCTATTACCAGAAAATCCTGCCGGCGCTGTTTCGGGGCTATCGATGGTGGGGGTGGCTGAAATACGCGTGGATGATGTGGAAGGGCCGAAAAAAGCCGGCGTTTCGGGAAGTGCGGGCCTGCGACCTGCGCATCTCGGCTCACCATAGTGTGGCCCTGGCCGTGCAGACCTTTATGCTGGCCATGGCCGCCGAAGGGTATGACACCTGCCCCATCGGCGGGTTCGACAGCCGACGGGTGCGAAAGATACTGGCATTGCCGAGCGGTGCCGAGATCAATTGCTTGGTGGCATGCGGAAAACGGGCCGAGGACGGCGTATATGGCCCCCGCTTCCGGCTGCCTTTTGAGCAGGTCTATCGGGAGATATGACCACCCTTCAACGGGGATGGTGTAACATTCTTATTGCAATCCCGTTTTACGGGTGTTAATGACCCACAACGGTGGATACACGCTCCTATAACCAGGTGGTGGACCAATGGGCCACGCCGCTGTTCCGATTTGCCCTTAAGCTGGCCCGTGAGCGGATGGCGGCGGAAGACCTGGTGCAGGACGCCTTCACCGTATTGTGGGAAAACAGAGAAAAGGTGAGCAAGGAAAAAGCAAAACCATACCTTTTTCAGGTCCTCTACCGACGCTTCGTCGATGAATATCGTCGGCGTCAGCGCTGGACTGAATGGGGCCACGCCGCTATGGTTTCGGCTTCCTACGAGGACCGCCCCCCCGACGTGCGCGAGGCCATCGAACGGGCCGCCGACCAACTGCCCGACATCCAGCGGGCGGTGTTGATGTTGCGCGACTGGGAAGGCTACTCCTATAAGGAAATCGCCGAAATCACCGGCCTTTCCGACAGTCAGGTGAAGGTGTACCTTTTCCGGGCGCGGAAGAAAATGAAGGAACTGCTGGTGGACATTTCAAATGTGATATGATGAAACGACCGATGGAACAAGACAGCCGCTGGGATATGCTGCTGTTTGACTACGTGGAAGGCAACCTCAGCCCCGAAGAGGCGGCCGAAGTGGAGCGGATGATGGCCGAGTCGCCGGCCATCCGGCAAGAGGTGGAAGCCTGGCGACAGGCAAAAATGCCCGCCCCGCCGCCTGTGGAATATCCCTACGTCCAGTCCTTAAAGAAAGAGACGGAAAGCAAACGCGGTGGATGGATGTGGTGGCGGATTGCAGCAGTGCTCATTGTGGGCGTTTTCATTGGTGTGCTGGGAATGCGTGTCTGGCAGCTTTTCCAGCCCCAAAAACAACAGATAAAAGTCACCGCGGAGCAACCGGTCACTCCGCCCGCTTCCGGAAAAGAGGAGCGGGTGGTGCCTACTGAGCCGACAAAACCCGCCCTTGCCGACCGAAAAACACTCCCTTCTTCCGTTCCGCCTGTCAATCACGTTCCTAAAAAACACCTCCGGCAACGACACCACAACCCAATGCTTGCCCAGGCATCAGGCCTCAACATGCTTGAACCCCTGGAAAAACTTCCCCTTCGGGAGGTGGAAGCCCCCTCGTGGAACAGTCGGGAACAACGGCCGGCTGCCGTCCTGGCCTATTTCCCAGTGGCGCCTCTGCCTGTCAAGGACAATGCAGGCAACAGCGAATGCCCGCCCCAACTGATGGTCAGTGAGTATTCACGCGGTGCTTATCAGGGATATGAAGCCAACCTTCAGATTGGATGCCGATCGTTTGAGGCCCGCGCCGAAGTGATGAAGCCTCGCTATTGGCTGCCCTATGCACTGACAAAAGTGAACCAGGCCGTGGTGAATACGCTTTTCGCCAGCTCCGAGTAGATTATGAACGCAACCCACCTTTAAAAAATACGGAACCATGAAACGCATAGCGCTTTTAACCCTGATCGTGCTTTATAGCCTGAGAGGCTTTGCCCAGGCCGAACACGACGCAGAACCCGTGGAAAATACCATGGATGAACTGGAAGAAACTTCCAGTGTGATGGGGAAAACAATGGACTTCACATCCGAGATCCTTCGGCTGACCCTCGAAATGATGACCGCCGACGAGGCCACCCGCGACAGCCTCGAAAAGGTGATCGAACAACGTTCGAAGGAGTTCGAAAAAGAAATGGAGCAGGTGGAACAACAAATTGAAGAAGCCCGCGAAATGCAAAAAGGGGAAGACGCCGATGCCACCCACATCATCAAAAAGACCACCACCGGAGACTCTGTGAAGATAACGGTCCTCAATATCCCATCAGAGAAGAGCCGGAAAAAGACAAAGGCAAAGGTCAAGAAACCTTCTCGGGTGCGGTTCCGCTTTCCCTCCGCCATCGAGTTTTCGAAAGGGATTCCGATGTATAATGGCGCGTTCACTTACACCGGCACCGATGCCGCCTTGTTCCCCAATCTTCGCTACTCTTCCGCCTTTTCCTTTGAATGGTTCAGCCTCTATTTCCTGACGCGTTCGGGCCATTGGGGTGCCTCCCTTGCCCTGGTGAGCCGAGACTATAACTATGGACTTCCCCGAAATATTCAAGTGGAACCCGCAACCGATCGGTTGAGTTATCGCCTTTCTGACACTTCCTATAAGAAAGTGCAACTTTCGGGGACTTATTGGGGCGTGCCTTTGCTGATCCACTGGATGGGCGGCCGCAAAGGCCTGCGCGGCAGTAAAGGCGTTTATGCCGCAGTGGGCGGCGAGGTGTTGTTCTTGGGCAATACGTCGCTCCACTATTACGATCCGGATTATGAAATATACGACCGCCGAGACTTTCCGCTCAACCCCATTCGAGTGAATGCCTTACTGCGGCTGGGATACGGCAACTTCTACGGTCATGCCGCTTATTCCATCACGCCGATTTATCGGAGCAATATCGGCGTCCCCGACTTTAACCTCCTGACCGTCGGCCTGGGATTCCGGTTTTAACGGTGCCCGTCCTTCCGTTCAGAAAGCCCTCACTTCCATGGGAAGTGGGGGCTTTTTCTTATTCTCATCAAAGGCGACGATGGAAGAGAAGTGATATTGGTTTTCCATAATCCCCCTGTGTGTGAAAGAGAAAGTGCTTATTATTGTGGCATCAGAACCAAAAGGGAGATTCGGATGCAGCGATTTTTTATCGGCATGTTGGCCATGTGGGTAAGTTTTGCCGGATGGGCACAGGACCCCCACTTTTCGCAGTTTTATGCGAACCCGCTTTACCACAATCCCGCTTTTACAGGGACCGGTCGTGCGGGCGGTCCGCGCGTGATTTTAAACTATCGGAACCAATGGGCCCGCCTTCGACCGGGATATCTCACTTACAGCGTCTCATACGACCAGTATTTTGATAAGATCGGCGGCGGGCTGGGAATGCAACTGCTATATGATAAAGCGGGAGATGCCAATGTAACGCTTGCCCAGGCGTCGTTTTCCTATTCGTATTATCTCCGGCTTAATCAGGAATTGGGCCTCTTGATGGGCGTGAAAGCCTCGGTGTTTCAGCGGAGCATTGACTATTCCAAGCTGATCTTTGGCGATCAGATCCACCCCGTATATGGCGTTATCTATGAAACGCAGGAAAACCTGCCGTGCCGGTGTGTGGATAACTCCGGCATCCGGCCCGACTTTGATGCGGGGCTTTTGCTTTACTCCACAAAATACTATCTGGGACTCTCGGTCAGTCATATCACACAGCCCCCCTTTTCTTTCCTGGGGAACCCCAACAGCATCCTGCCGCGTCGGTTTACGTTAAACGGGGGGGGCATCATTTCGCTGGATCGGGAAAAAGTGGCCAAACGGTATTTGTCGCCCAACCTGGTGGTGCATATGCAAGATCGATTTCTGCAGGTTTTGGCGGGGCTCTATTATGTGCAAAACTTTTTTACGGTGGGGGCATGGTATCGACAAACCAATCCGAACGGAGATGCCGTCATCTTTCAGCTGGGGCTGCGCAAAGAGCCCGTCAGCATCGGATACAGCTACGACGTGACGCTCTCGGATGCCCGCCTGGCGGTGCATGGTGCACATGAAGCCTCGATTATCATCGACCTGCCCCACAAACGGCGGGCCCCCAAGAAAAAAGGATGGAAGGATATTCCATGTCCTTCGCTCTAAATGATTACCTTTGCACGGCTTTGACCAATCTCTCAAAACGCATACCATAATGATGAGATGTAAATCTGTAGGCTTTGCCGCTTTGATTGGGCTCCTTGTGGTTCTTGGCGGATGTGGAGGAAAGGAGCGCTCTTCGACCACCGGGTGGGTATATAACGACCCCAAGTGGGGCGGGTTTGAGCGGCACGAGTATAAGGAGCAAGAAACGGGTCCCAATCTGGTCCTCGTGAAAGGGGGAACTTTTACGATGGGACAGGTGGAGCAAGATGTGCTTTTTGAAAACAACGCCTATCCGCGGCGGGTGAGCGTGTCGAGTTTTTACATCGACCAGACGGAAGTGGCCAATATCGATTATCTGGAATATCTGTGGTGGCTCCGCCGGGTGTTTGTCGATTATCCGGAAGTGTATAAAGATGCGTTGCCCGATACGCTGGCA
>JALVCQ010000185.1 GCA_027009805.1 Bacteroidota bacterium | reverse complement strand
GCTCGATGGGCGACGTCCTGCTTACCACGCCGCTGATTCGGACGCTCCATCGGGCCGGATGGGAGGTGCATTACCTGACAAAGACAGTATATGCCCCTTTGTTGGCTCACAATCCCCACCTCAGCCGCCTGCATCTGCTATCGCCCGGGGGATCGCTGACCAATCTGGCAGAGGCATTGCGAGCGCAGCGTTTTGATTGGGTGGTGGATTTACATAAAAGCCTGCGGTCTTATCTGTTGCGTTTTCTGCTTCGGCGGCCGACAACCGCCTATCATAAAGCCACGTTCAAACGCTGGTGGATCGTCACCTTCAAAAGAGGACGGGTTCGCCATGTTGTTGATCGGTATTTTGAGGCATTGAAACCGTTGAATGTTCACAATGACGGAAAAGGACTTGACTTTTTCTTTCCGCCGGACTATCATTTTTCTCTATCGGCATCGTTGCCTTCGGCTTACGGCGTGGTGGTGATGGGGGCGGCCCACCCAACGAAGCGCATCCCGCCGTCGAAGGTGGTGGATTTTCTAAAAGCGGCGGGCTGGCCGGTGGTGTTGATCGGAGGGGCAGACGTGCAGGAGGCGGCCGCCGAGGTGTCCGGCAAGTTTCCCCGGGCGGTTAATCTGGTAGGAAAGACCTCGCTCTACGACTCGGCTTATCTGATTCAGAACGCCCGATGGGTATTGACGCCCGACACGGGCATGATGCATCTATCGGCGGCGTTTAAGCGGCCGATCATCAGCGTGTGGGGGGCCACCTCGCCGCGGCTGGGAATGTCTCCGTATCTTCACGAGCCGGAACCTCGATGTGTCGAAAACCTTACCCTGTCCTGTCATCCCTGCCATCGATATGGCCGAGAGCGTTGTCCTAAAGGGCATTTTCGCTGTATGTTGGACTTGAATCTCGCCGAAGAAGGACGGCGCCTGCGGATGTCGTTCCCGCCGCCTCAGACCTTCTGAGCCAGGAAAATAAGCCGGGGGCTGCAGCTTTCGTTGAAAGCAGAAAGGTCATAATCCCCCCATTGATCAACGATGCGGAAGCCGGCTGTTCGCAAAAGGGTATTCAGTTCCTCGGGCCAGAATGCCCAGATGCGTTCTCGAAATCGGTAGAGACGCTTCCCATCATTGACAGTGATGTCTTTAAGGATAAACGGCGGCGAATAAGTCCGGCGGATGTCAAAGTGGATGCCGTTCCGGCGGATGCTTTCAGAAGGCTTTAACCGACATAAAGCATAGGTGACGTTCATAAAGTCGAGGACAAAAAGGCCGCTGGGTTTGAGGATGGCGTAAATGTGGCGTAGAGCCCGAAGATGATCGGCCTGACGCATAAAATATCCGAAAGCCGTAAACAGACTCAGCGCCGCGTCGAAAGTGCCCCATTCAGCGGGAAAAGGCTCCAGAACGTCATGTGTGATGAATTGCAGGCGGGGCGGGTCTGATGCGAGTCGGGCTGTCACTTTCTCATTGGCGTCAATACCCAACACAGAAAAGCCTTTCCGGGCGAGATAGCGGGCGTGCCGCCCCCAGCCGCATCCAACGTCTATCATGCGGGCGGGCGGACGAACCGACAATCGCACCAACAACCGATCGAGAAACCGACGGGCCTCTGCCTCATCCCGATGGGCGTAAAGCATCGGGTAGTAGGGGGAATCAAACCATCCTAAATACCAGCGGGCCTCATTGTTTGGTGAATCGGCGGACGGCATAACCCTCGGCGGTTCGGATGCGGACAAAATAAACACCCGTGGAAAGATCGTCCGGCAGGAAAATGCGGAGTTGATAGGCGCCGGGCGGCAACTCCTGACGCCGGATGAGCTTGCCCGCAGGGGACAGCACATCCACCACTCCGCCGGAAAACGGCGAAGGGCTGACCACATAAAGCTGTTCCCTGACAGGATTAGGGTAAAGCTGAAATGCCGGGAGGGACGATTTCTTCTGGTCGGTGAGTGCGGTGACGGTGGTGCTGATGGAAGTCTTCGGGTCGCCGACGACGGTGCCCATCCACGACAGCGGTTTCATTGAGCTGTAAAAGG
>JALVCQ010000184.1 GCA_027009805.1 Bacteroidota bacterium | reverse complement strand
ATGCGGGGCGCTATCTCCTCAAGCGCCAGAACCTCTCCCGCGGCGTCTCCGAAGAAGACCTCCTGTTCATCGCCCGGAAAACGCTGGGGCTGGACGAACTGGCGCCTTTCGAACCCGAAAAGAAGATTATCGAATATCGACTGGTCGATCGCAAGAAAACCTATCCGCTCAACTTCCTGACGGTTCGGGACTTTGTGAATGAGGTGGCGGCCGACTCGCCGGCGCCGGGCGGTGGCAGCGTCTCGGCCCTCATCGGCGCCCTCGGAACGGCCCTTAATACCATGGTGGCCAACCTCTCCGCCCATAAGCGCGGATGGGACGACCGCGTGGACTTTTTCTCCGAATACGCCGAAAAAGGACAGCACATCAAAGACCGCCTGCTGGCGTTGATCGATGAAGATACCCGGGCATTCAATGCCATCATGGCGGCCTTCCGCCTCCCGAAAGGATCGGCGGAAGAGAAGAAAGCCCGCGCCGAAGCCATCGAAAAGGCCACGCAAGCGGCGGCCGCCGTCCCTTACCGCATCATGCAAACGGCTTTTGAAGCTTTCGACATCGCCGAGGCCATGCTGGCCCACGGCCTGCCGGCTTCTTTTACCGATGCCGGCGTGGGGGCGCAGGCCCTGCTGACGGCGGTGCGGGGGGCCTACTACAACGTGATGGTGAACCTCAAAGACGTAAAAGACAAAGCCTTTCGGGAAGACCTCTCCGCCCGGGCCGCCGAACTGCTCAGGCAGGCCGAGGCGCGGGCAGCGGCCATCGACGGCGCCGTGCGGGAAAAGTTCGCAGGATGAACGCCGCTGTTCGCCCCTTCCCCGCATTTCACTGAATCCGACCGATGATGCTCCGCACCATGCCGCAGCGGTTGCGGCTTCTGTATATCTTACTGGCCGGCGTAACCCTTCTGCTGGGCCTGACGGGCGCCTTGTTGAAGGCAGGCGCCTTGTTAGAAGGCGGCAGGGTGGGGGGATGGCTGGCCCTGCGGCATCCGCACCTGATGCTCCTCGGTTTTCTGGGCACGCTCATCGGGCTGGAACGGGCGGTGGCCCTGCCCTCTCGGGTGGTTTATGCTGTCCCGCTGTTGTTGTGGGCGGGGATGTGGTGGCCGCCGGCGGGCGGTGTCGGTGCCCTGTTGTATGCCGGGG
Organism: Bacteroidota bacterium; assembly: GCA_027009805.1. Lineage (GTDB taxonomy): Bacteria > Bacteroidota > Bacteroidia > JAADEI01 > JALVCQ01 > JALVCQ01. The sequence goes on along the minus strand of JALVCQ010000184.1, from coordinate 898 downwards.
CGATGACTTATTACGGGCGGCGCCTTACCCCGGGGCCGCACCTATGGGCGATGGTGGCCGGCGGCCTTTTTTTAGGATGGGCGTATGTGGCGGATACCATTTCGCCCGGCATCCGCTGGGTCATCCCGGCAAAGCTTTTTCTGTTGCTGACCATCTTCGGCGAACGCCTCGAATTGGGCCGCATCACCATGCGACGCCGCTGGGAACCCCGGCTGGCGATGGTGCTGCTCTTCGGGCTGCTTCTGATGCCGTTTGCGGGAAACGCCTACACGCAGGTGATGACGGCGCTCGCCGCCCTCTGGTTGGGCGTTTTCGACACGGCCCGCCGAATCGTCCGGCGGCCGGGGCTGCCCCGTTTCATCGGCATCACCCTCCTCATTGGCTATGCTTGGCTGGGACTGCATGCCCTCGCACCATTCATCCGCATGCCGCACGATATGGCCCTCCACAGCTTCTTTCTGGGGTTCGTCTTTATGATGATTTACGCGCATGCGCCGCTGATCTTTCCGACCATCGTCGGTTTTCGACTCCGCTTCGGTAACGGCTTTTACCTTCCGGTAGCGTTGATGAACCTTTCATTGCTGCTGCGCTGGGGCGGCCTTTTGCGGGAAGGTGCCCTGTTGTCCGTGGCGGCGGTGCTTTTGCTGCCGGTTGTGATGTTTTTTTATGCAGAACGCAGATGACCCATCAAGGAAACTATCGAACCGCCGCCCTGGGCGGCGGCTGCTTCTGGGGCATCGAACATGCCTTTAAGCAGGTGCGGGGCGTGGTACGTGTGGTGCCCGGCTATGCAGGCGGTCATGTGCCGAATCCTACATATGAACAGGTCAAAACCGGCACCACCGGCCATGCCGAGGTCGTGCAAATCACCTATGACCCGCAGGCCGTTGGTTATGAC
>JALVCQ010000183.1 GCA_027009805.1 Bacteroidota bacterium | reverse complement strand
CCGTTTCAGGTGCTATGCCAAGCAACGTAAGGTTGTATAGATCACAGCTGGATGGTCACGGCTTTGGGCTCGGTAAAGAAGAGCATGGCTTCCCAGCCGCCTTCGCGTCCCATGCCGGAGGCTTTCGTTCCGCCGAAGGGCGTGCGCAAGTCCCGCAACAGCCAGGTGTTGATCCAGACGATGCCGGCTTCGAGGTCGCGGGCCATGCGGTGGGCCCGTCGAAGGTCTTGCGTCCAGACGGTGGCCGACAGACCATATTCCACGCCGTTGGCAATCGACAGGGCTTCTTCCTCATCCGCAAACGGAATCAGGGTGACCACCGGCCCGAAGATTTCTTCTTGATTGACCCGACACGTTGGTGCGAGCCCTTCAATGACGGTAGGCGCCACGAAAAAACCATCTTTACAGCGGCCCGGCACGGCGACGCGTTCTCCACCGGTGAGGATTCGGCCGCCTTCTTCTCGGGCCAGGGCAATGTAAGAGAGGATTTTTTGCATGTGACTTTCCGAGACCACGGCCCCCACGCGGGTGTCCGGGTCGCGCGGATCGCCCACTTTCAACGCCCGGGCCCGCTCGACCAGATCGTCCCGAAAACGCTCATATATCGAGGCTTCCACTAAAATGCGGGAGCCGCACAGGCAAATCTGTCCCTGATTGGCAAACGACGAGCGCACGGTGGTGCGGAGGGCTTCGTCATACGGCGCATCGGCGAAGATGATGTTCGGGTTTTTACCGCCCAGCTCGAGAGACACCTTCTTGAATTGCCGGGCGGCCAGCTCGGCGATGCGCCGGCCCGTGCGGGTGCCGCCCGTAAATGACACGGCCCGCGTGTGCGGATGCATTACGACGGCCTCGCCCGCCGAAGCGCCCCGGCCGTGCACGATATTCAACACGCCGGCGGGAAAGCCGACCTCCTGAGCAATGCGTGACAATTCAAACGCCGTCAGGGGCGTCACCTCCGACGGCTTGGCCACCACGCAGTTGCCGGCGGCCAATGCCGGCGCTATCTTCCACGTGAACAGATACAACGGCAAATTCCATGGAGAAATGGCGCCCACCACGCCCAACGGCCGCCGCAACACATACGACAGCACCTCATCGCCCATTTCATAGGATTCCGAACCGAAGTGCAACGCCGCCGCCGCATAAAATGAAAAGTTGCTGACCGCCCGCGGAATGTCCACCGACCGGGCCAACCACAGCGGCTTGCCATTGTCGTCACTTTCAAGGGCGGCCAATTCATCCAGCCGGCGGCGGATGCCTTCCGCCAGCGCATGAAGGGCTTCATAGCGTTGTGCCGGCTTCATGCTCCGCCAGGCCGGCCATGCCGCCCGGGCCGCCGACACAGCTGCTTCCACATCCGCCGCATCCGAATCGGGCACCCGCGCCATCACTTCACCCGTGGCCGGGTTGATGTCATCGAAATAGCGGCCGCTGCGCGGCGGCGTCCACACGCCGCCGATATAATTGGCAATGGTGATCATCGTAAATGCGGTTAAAGACATCGGGTGCGCCCGCCGTCCACCGGCAGGCTGACGCCGTTGATATAGTCGGCCGCCGGTGACGCCAAGAAAAGCGCCGCAGCGGCAATCTCCTCCGGACGCGCAAAGCGTCGCAGCGGGATGGTCGCCTTCCAGGCCTCGATAATCTCGGCTTCGGTCTTTCCCGACGTTTCGGCCTTCCGACGGATGAGCGCTTGCAGGCGCTCGGTGGATGTGTAGCCCGGCAAGATATTGTTCACCGTGATGCCGAACGGTCCCAGCTCTTCCGCCAGGGTCTTGGCCCATGAGGCCATGGCTCCGCGAATCGTGTTCGATACGCCCAGCCCCGTAATCGGCTGTTTGACCGACGTCGAGATAATGTTGATCACGCGCCCCCAACCGGCCTGCTGCATCGCAGGAAGGACGGCCTGCAACCACAGCTGAGCGGCCGCCACGTGCCGACGGAATCCGCTTTCGAGCGCCTCGACCGGTGCTTCCGCCAGCGGGCCAGGCGCCGGGCCGCCGGTGTTGTTCACCAGAATATGAAAGGAGCGTCCCACTACCCGCTCGGCC
>JALVCQ010000182.1 GCA_027009805.1 Bacteroidota bacterium | reverse complement strand
TCCCCCACGTGCTATCGACCCGAAAGACGTCAGGGTCGGTGATGCCGTCTTTTGAAAAGCGGATGCCGGCCTCTTCGGTGAAATGGATGCCGTCGGAGGAGACCGCGCTGTAAATGTTTTTTGTGGGGCGCGTCCCGAAATCGAGATAGAAGAGGCGGATGCGGCCATCCGGCAGCAGGACGGGAGCGGGATCGACTTTTCGAAGCACGTGGCTGCTCGACACCTGAATGGGTTGCGGCGTGGAGAAGTGCCGGCCGTCGGAGCTGCCGGCCACCATCACCGTTTCGGTGTCGGTGGGAGAAGTGGTATGGACGTAATAGATGAAGATGCGGCCCTGAGTGTCTTTGACGGCCCCGGGCACGCTGGCGGGGTTAAACAGCAGCGTGGTGTCCCGCATCCAATGGATGCCGTCGGAGGACGTGGCACGATACACTCTGTGCGCCCATGGCCCATCCTGCGCCCTGCCGTGAGGCGAGGCGAACAGAAAGAGAACGAACAGCAGCGTGAGAAAATGGTGGGATGTTATCATGTGAATGTTTGTAGGAGTTGGCGCCCCGGTGTAATCCGGGGAAATGCCTGTTGGCCTATTATTTGGACGCATTATAGCGCTTTTTGTTTAATCTTTCTGGCTTTTTCTTTCTGAAAAAATATGTAGCCCGCAATATGTAGCCCGTCCGAGCGCCGTGTGGGCAAGGGAGACTTTTGGGCAAAACAGGGCAGGGGCTCGGGCGTGCAGGGTTCGCTGAAAGAAAGGCTACTTTTGCCTGATTGACCAGGGTTTAATATGCGATCATGGTTATGGATGGTGTGGCTGGTGGGGCTGATGCAGGGCGTGGCGGCCCGGGCGTTGGAGGAGAAAATCTATAAGCCTGAGGTTCGGACGGTGTTGTGTTATCCCGAAGGGGTGCTGAATGCTTATCCGGTGTATGAGCTGGGAAGCCGTCAGCGGCTGGTGCTGGAATTTGACAACCTCACCGGGCAATATCGGGAATATCACTGTCAGATTGTGCACTGCGACCGCTTCTGGAACCCCTCGCCGCTGTATCCGTTGCAATATCGGGAAGGGCTGGAAAGCGAGGTCATCGACGATGTCACCTATTCGTCGGCTACGTTCGTGCAGTATAGCCACTATCGCTATCGGTTTCCGTCGGAGCAGATGCGCCCGACGCGGGCGGGCAATTATGCGCTGATTGTGTTTGAGAATGGCGACGTGACGGATACGGTGCTGGTGCGGCGTTTTTACGTGGTGGATAAGCGCGTGGAGGTGTCGGGGAAGGTGCGGGCGCCGGCGCTGCCGCGGTATGCCTTTTCTCATCAGGACGTGCGGCTGAGCGTGGACTACTCGGCCCTGGGGCGGCCTGCGCAACCTTCCGACTTCGGCGTGGTGGTCAGGCAAAACAAGGCATGGATGACCGAGCGGCAGCTGGTGCCCACGTCAGCGGGCGGTAACCGCCTTGAGTTTGACTATGCGTATGAGGACGCGTTTTACTTTCCCGGGCTGCATGAGTGGCGGGCTTTCGATGCCCGCAGCGTGCGGACGGCGCGTTTTCACGTGCGCAAGGTGGAATATGACGGGGAATATCACCTGCGCCTCTATCCCGATGAGCCGCGGCGGAGCCTGCCATACTCGTTTACCGAAGACAACAACGGCGACTATTTCGTGCTGACCGAGGGAGGGAGCCTTCAGGTTTCGCCCGACTATGTGTGGGTGCATTTTCGCCTGCAACGATGGCGCCCCGACGGCGGCGTGCCGTATGTGTTCGGCGGGCTGACCGACTGGCGGCTGTTGCCCGAGGCGCGAATGCAATATCAGGCGGGCGAGTGGCGGGGGCGGTTGCAGGTGAAGCAGGGATATTACGATTATATGTATGTGGTGCAGCGGGCGGATGGGACGGTGGACCTGACCGCCATCGAGGGCACCCATTTCGAGACCGAAAACAACTATCTGGTGCTGGTCTATTATCGGGAGCCGCAGCTGGGCGTGGATGAGCTGGTGGGCTGGCTGGTGTTGTCGTCTGGCGAATAAAAGCCGTCGGCGGGGGTATGAAGGTTTTTC
>JALVCQ010000181.1 GCA_027009805.1 Bacteroidota bacterium | reverse complement strand
GACATTCCCGTGCCCGAGGCCTACGACTACGACGCCGACCATCCCTTCAAGGGCAATATCGACGTGGAGAAGCTGGAAGCCATCATCCGGGAGCGGGGGGCGGAGCGCATCGGAGCGGTGGTGCTGACGGTGACCAACAACAGCGGCGGCGGACAGCCCGTGAGCATGGCCAATGCGCGGGCGGTGCAGCAGGTGTGTCGGCGCTATGGCGTGATGTTCATCCTCGACGCCTGCCGCATCGCCGAAAATGCCTATTTCATCCGCCATCGGGAGCCCGGCTATGCCGATAAAAGCTATCGGGACATTGCCCGGGAGATGTTTTCGCTGGCCGACGGGGCGGTGATGAGCCTCAAGAAGGACGGGCTCGTCAACATGGGCGGCTTCCTGGCGCTGCGGGACGAGGCGCTGGCGCAAGCCTGTGCGCAGGAGCTGATCATCACCGAGGGGTTTGTCACCTACGGCGGGCTGTCGGGGCGCGACATGGAGGCCATCGCCGTGGGACTGCAAGAGGTGTTCGACCCACACTATCTGGAATACCGCATTCGGAGCACGGCCTATCTGGGCGAGCGGCTGCGGCGGATGGGCGTGCCGCTGATATGGCCCACGGGCGGCCATGCGGTGTATGTGGACGTCAAGCGGCTCTATCCGCACATCCCGCCGCATCAGTATCCGGGGCAGGCGCTGGTGTGTGAGCTGTATCTCAAAGGCGGCATCCGGGCGGTGGAGGTGGGCTCGGTGATGTTCGGCAAATACGGACCCGACGGCGCCTTCATCCCCGCGCCGATGGAGCTGGTGCGCCTCGCCATCCCGCGGCGCGTCTATACGCAAAGCCACCTCGAATACGTCATCGAGACCTTCGAGGAAATCCTGCGCACCCGTGACCAGGTGCGCGGCTACCGCATCACCAAAGAACCGCCCTTCCTGCGCCACTTCACCGCCCACTTCGAGCGGCTGTGAGGGGGAAGTCTCGGGCGGGATACCTTTGAAGGTGAAAAAATTTTCGAAAGCCGATGTTACAAGATCCGATGAAGGCGCTGGTGGAGTTTCTGGAGCAGTTGCGCGTGCAGGCTCGGTATATTTCCGACACCAAGGGAGGAGGCAATGAAACGATGGTGCGAAAGGCGCTCGTGGAGCCGGTGTTGCGATGGTGGGGATGGGATGTGGAGGATGTGCGGGAAGTGCAGCCGGAGATAAAGGCCGGCCGTTCTTTTCTGGATTATGTGCTGGTGATGGGCGAAAGGCCCTGTGTGGTCGTGGAATGTAAGGCCATCCACAAAAAACTCTCGGGCGACGAACGTTCCCAAATTGGACAACAGGCCGTCCACCTTCAAACGGAATATGGGGCGGGGCGTGGTCGGTTGCTTCTGGTGTTGACCAACGGCGTGGAATGGCAACTTCTCTGGAACGACAGCTTTCGGGAGCCTTTTGCCAAATTTAATTTGTGGAAAGATGAACCGGCGCCGCTGGCATTTGTGAGGGCATTGTTTCCGTTGTGGAAGGAGAACTATCGGAATGTTTCGGTGGAAAAAGACCGGCCCTCGGAAGGAAAAGCTTCACCGATTCCGTCGGCTTCATCTTCCGGGAAGGAAGCGGCGCGTTGGCAAAGGCTGGCAGCAGTCGATCCGGCTTCGCTTACGGGGAAGCGTCCCCGGCTGATAAAGACGCCGGAAGGAGCGGAAGTGTCGGTTCGTCGTTGGATAGATATGGTACGGTTTATCCTTAATTATTATATCGATAAGGGCGTCAACCTCGCCTCGCTGGCACCGTTAGCCATTCGTGGCAGTTCAAGAACCTATTTGTTCAACACCCAACCTTCTCATAAAGAAAAGCCATTTCGCCAGCCAGAAAAGGCTGGAAATGTGATAATAGAAAAGAATCTTCCGACCTCTGCTATTATGCGGGGGGTTCAAGCCTTCCTTTCCCGCATGCCCGATGGCGCCCGCTGGGCGTTGCAGATGGTTTAAGGCCTTTGCCCGCCGCCTTAGCAATGCTTTTCGAAGGCGGCTTGGATGGTTTCGGCCACTTCTTCGGCGGTGTAGCCTTCGATGTGGTGGCGTTCGA
>JALVCQ010000180.1 GCA_027009805.1 Bacteroidota bacterium | reverse complement strand
AAGGCCGGCACGTGATATTCTTCCTCGTAGTCGGTAGCGTAAATCCCGTGTTCGGAAAGGGTGATCATGGCAATGGCTGGCTGGAGCATTTCTCGCAGACGCTGGGTGGCATCTTTCACCTGTTGAATATCCAGCTGGGTGGTGTTGATGTCGATGCCCAGTCCGTCCCGCAGCTCTTTGAGGTTGGGCTTAAAGAGGGTGGCGTGCTGGTAGTGTCGGAAGTTGCGCAGCTTGGGGTCAATCAGGATGGGGATGTCTTTCTGGCGGGCGGCTTTGGCCACGGTGGTGTAAATGCGGGGCGTGATGACGCCCTTGTCGTAGTCTTCGAAGAGGACGGCTTCGGTGTGGTCCAGCAGGTCGAGGGCGGCCTCGATGAGGGTGGTTTCGTCCTGGGGGTTGAGGGGGGTGGTGGTTTCGTTGTCGAGGCGGAGCATCTGCTGATGATTGCCGATGATGCGGGTTTTGATGGTGGTGGGGCGGTGGTTGGAGGTCAGTAGGAGTTGGCCGTCGATGCGGTGCGTTTCGAGATGGTGGCGGAGGCGTTGTCCGGCGTCGTCGTCTCCGATGATGGAGAGCATGTGAGGGATGCCGCCGATGCCGCGGATGTTGGCGGCCACGTTGGCCGCGCCGCCCAGCCGCCATTCTCGGCGCTGTTCCAGCACAATCGGCACGGGCGCTTCCGGTGAGATGCGTTCTACGGTGCCCAGAACATACTGGTCGAGCATCACGTCGCCGATGACCAGCACCCGGCGCCCCTGAAAATCTTTTTTCCAGTTATGAAACATCGGCATGATTGAGAATGGATTGACAGGCATCGGCCAGCCGGTGGATGGCCGAGGTAAGCGTGGGAATGTCGGCGGCGAAGGAGATGCGCAGGTGCCCGGGCATCCCGAAAGCTTCCCCGGGCACAGTGCTCACATTGTGGCGTTCCAGAAACCACAAGGCAAAATCGAGCGAGGAGGAAAAGTCCGATTGCCTCAGCAACTCCCGGATGTCGATGAAAACATACATAGCGCCCTGCGGGCGGGCATATTTCACGCCGGGGATGGTGTCGAGGATGGCGGTGGCGGCATCCCGTCGTTGGCGAAACGCCTCGCGCATGGCGATAGTGGGGCCGTGATCGCCGCTCAGTGCAGCAATGGCAGCTTGCTGGCTGATGCTGCAAGCGCCTGAGGTGAATTGTCCCTGAAACTTCTCCGCCATACGGGCCACCGCCGGCGGACCAATGAAATATCCGATGCGCCAGCCGGTCATCGCATAGCTTTTCGATACACCGTTGACAATTGCCAGCCGGTCGTGAAGCGCCGTAAAAGGCGCCATGCTGCGCAGTTCACCGTCAAAAGCCAACCAGTCGTAAATCTCATCCGAGATGATAAATACCTCGGGATGTTTTGCCAGCACTTCCGCCAGCGCCCCCATTTCCTCACGGGTGTAAATCATGCCCGTGGGATTGCTGGGCGAGTTGAGGATAACCATTCGGGTGGGCGCTTCCGAGAGGGCGGCGTCCAGTTGTTCGGGCGTAACCTTATAGTCGGCGTCGGCACCCGCCGGAATGGGAACGAACGTCCCGCCCGCCAGCGTCACCATGTCGAAATAGGAAACCCAGTAAGGCGCCGGTGCCACCACCCGATCGCCCTTGTTCAGCAGGATCTGGAAAAGGTTGGCCAGTGCCTGCTTGGCACCCGTGCTCACCACCACCTGCTCGGGCCGGAAGCGGATGCCCTGTTCCCGCTCATATTTGTCGATAATGGCGGCTTTCAGCTCGGCATACCCACTCACCGGCGGATAATGAGAATATCCCGCGTCGATGGCGGCTTTGGCGGCTGCACGGATGTGCGACGGCGTGTTAAAATCGGGCTCTCCAAGGGAAAGGTTGATGACCGACTCGCCCCGTTCAGCTTTTTCACGGCTGAGACGGGACATCATAATGGTGGTGCTTTCCCGCAACGTGCGCACCCGGTCAGAAAAAGAGAAAGGCGACATGTATTTTTATGTATTAGACTTTAATGCGTAATTACACAGGTGGAACAACACAAAAGCGCCCACGCGGGCGTCCAGCTCGTGGT
>JALVCQ010000179.1 GCA_027009805.1 Bacteroidota bacterium | reverse complement strand
GGACCGCCGCCCGTGGGAAACACCCGCTGGCTGAGCGGAGTCGAAGCCACGCGGGTGGCGCAGGGTGTGGGGTGGGATGGTGGGCGGGCCGAGGCGAACAGCCGAGCCCGCAGGGGCCCGACCCGCAGGCGGCGCAGCCGCCGAAGGGGCACGCCCAAAAAGAATCCGCTTTTCTTTGCAGGATGGTAATCTTATCTGCGTTGAGATGACAGAACCGGTTCCGCTTTTTGTTCGAAAATATGGGGATAAGGGGCCGGTGCTGGTGATTCTGCACGGGCTGTTTGGCAGCAGTGACAACTGGCATACGCTGGCGCGGCGGTGGGCCGAGGAGATGCGGGTGTATGTGCCCGATCTTCGCAATCACGGGCATTCGCCGCATACGGCGGATTTCAGCTACGAGGCGATGGCCGCCGACGTGCAGGCGTGGATGGCGGCGGAGGGGCTGGACCAGGCCTTCTTTCTGGGGCATTCGATGGGAGGCAAGGTGGCGATGTGGCTGGCATTGCATGACCCGGAACGGGTGTCGGGCTTGGTGGTGGCCGACATTGCGCCGGTCGGTTATGGAGATGAGCACAACCTGATGCATGCGGCGGTGTTTCGGGCTTTTGAGGTGCTGGATCCGGCCACGCTGCGGCGGCGCAGCGAGGGGGAGGCCGTGTTGCGGTCGGTGGTGCCAAGTGCGGCCGTGCGTCAGTTTCTGCTGAAAAACCTGGAAAGGACGCCGGAAGGCACCTATCGCTGGAAGCCCAACTGGCGGGTGCTGAAAGCGCGTTACGCCGAGATACTGAAGCCGGTGGATGGGCCGCCTTATCCGGGGCCTACGCTGTTTTTGAAGGGCGAACGGTCGCCTTACATTCGCCCCGAAGACGAAGCTGAAATTCGGCGGCTTTTCCCGCAAGCCCGCATCGTGACAGTGCCCGGAGCGGGCCACTGGGTGCACGCCGACCGTCCGGACTTTGTCTATGAAGCCGTGCAGGACTTTATCCGCAAGGCTCCACCGGCGGCATCATAAAAAAAGAGGACACCCCACGATAGCGGGATGTCCCCTTTCCGCTTATCCAGCAATGGCGAGGGTTAATCTTGCTGTGCGGAATTTTCTTCAGCATCGGCGTTAAAGAGCTCTTGCTCCACCACTTTCCGGAAATCAGCCTCAGGCAGGGCGCCGACCAGCATTTTGGGCGTGCCTTCTTTGGGAATAAAAAGAATGCTGGGAATGCTGCGGATGCCGAACATGGCCGCCAATTGCTGTTCTTTTTCGGTATCGACCTTGTAGAATTTGGCTTTGCCGGCGTATTCTTCCGAGAATTTTTCCATGATGGGGGCCACCATGCGGCAGGGGGCGCACCAGTCGGCATAGAAATCGATCACGGCGGGCAGCTCGCCTTTGTATTTCCACTCTTGCTCGGTCTCGTAGTCGAAGATTTCGTTCTTAAACTTTTCGAGGGTTAAATGTTCCGTAGCCATCTTGATGTATTTGAAATGGTCTGCAAAAGAACGCTAAAAAAGGAGAACGGGTTCGGGCCGTCGGCATTTTATACCCAGCCGTCCACAAATTGGAATCGGCGTCCGTCGAACAGGCCGCGGTCGCTGAGCTTGAGGCTGGGAATGACGAGCAGCGCCATAAAAGAGAGCGTCATGAAGGGAGCTTTGAGGGTGCTTCCGGCCTCGACGGCCGTTCGGGTAAGGTTTTCATAGGCGTGGGCGACCTGCCGGGGCGGGAGGTGGCTCATTAATCCGGCGATTGGCAGGGGGAGCACTTTCCGCTGTGCGGGGTCGGCATAGGTCAGCCCGCCCTGGGCTTCCATCACGGCGTTGACGGCGGCGGTGAGGGCGGCGTCATCGGTGCCGACGGCCACCACGTTGTGGCTGTCGTGGGCCACGGATGAGGCGATGGCCCCGCGTTTCAACCCAAACCCGCGGATAAAGGCCACGGCGGGCGGCGCATCAGGACGGTATCGGTTGACCACCGTGATTTTGAGGATGTCGCGTTCGGGGTCGGGGACGGCTTGCCCGTCGATGATGCGCGGCTCGAGGAACACTTCTCCGGTAATGAGCTGGCCGTCATAGGCTTCGATGACGCGCAGCTTTCCGTCCCGGGCCGGGACTTGAAAGTCTTGCGGATGCAGGCGACGCGGGGCGAAGGCATTGACGACCTGTGGCTCAACCGGCGCTGTCAGGGGCTTTCCTTCGGCGGCTGCAAGGCGCCCGTTGACGTAGGTGGCCAGCACTTTCATGTGGCGGTCGAGTGAGGTGACCAGCACGAAGGTGGCCGGGTCGTCGGGTTGAGCCAGTCCGTGAGTCAGACCGTAATGCCGGACGGGGTTGAGGGTGGCGGCGCGCAACACCGCCATCGGCGGGAATCCACCTTCGAGGGCCCTGCGGACCCGCTCGTTGATGTGGCCGCGCATCAGATCGTCGGGATGGAGGTCGTCGGTGCCCATCATCACCATGTCGGGAAATTCGGCCAGCAGTGGGATGAGGGCTTCGAAGTTGCGGGCGGCGCTGCCTTCCCGGATGATGATCTTCATGCCCTTTTCGATCTTTTCCCGCCCTTCTTCGTAGGTAAATGCTTCATGGTCGGTGGTGATGCCGGCGGCAAGGTAGGCGTCGAGTTCAGGGCCGCGCAGGCCGGGGGCGTGTCCGTCGATGGGTTTATGCCGCTGGTGAGCGGCTTCGATTTTACGCATCACTTCGGGGTCTCGCTGGATGACGCCGGGGAAGTTCATCATCTCGGAGAGGTAGCGGATATCTTCCCTATCCAGCAGGGCGGCCACGGCGCCGGCGTCGAGCACGGCGCCGGCGGTCTCGAAGGCGGTGGCCGGCACGCACGAAGGCGCACCGAAGTTAAAAGAAAGGGGCACCTGCTCACCTGAGGCAATCATATATTCGACGCCCGGGACGCCCAGCACGTTAGCGATTTCGTGCGGGTCGGATACGGTGGCCACCGTTCCGTGCACCAACGCCGGCGGAGCGAAGTTTTGCGGCGGCAGCATCGAACTCTCGATGTGAATATGTGCATCCACAAAGCCGGGAATCATCCACACCGCCGGCCGTCCTACTGTCGGACGGACCTCTGCGATCCGGCCTTCGTGAAACCATACCTCCGCAGGATAGTGAACGCCCTGCACCACATCCACGTAATGAACAGTCAACGCACGGCCGTCCAGCGACAAAGGCCATTTGTGGGACATAAAAGCGATGTTAAACAGTCAAACAAAGGTAGTTTGCGCCCGCCATACCCGTCGGAAAAGAGGGGCAGAATCATGAAAGGGCCGTAGGGGCATCCCAAAATGGGAATTAACCCATTTTTGCAGCCGATGAAAACGGTTCCCCTACTCTTCGGGCTTGTTCTTGCGGGATGGATTATCGGTTGCACGCCCGACCCGCGTTCCCTGCATATTCAGCGGCAACTGGATTCGCTCGAACAGACGGTTTCCAGTTGTGCGAAGCTTTACATCATCGACGAGCACACCCTTCAAAAACGGCTGGCCCGCAGCCGAGGCCGGCTGGACACGCTCAACCGCTTGCGGCTCGATGCCACATGGCAAGCCCGCATTACGCAATATCGGGGCATCATGAACGTGTATCGCGGTTTTTTGAAGCATTACGCCGCCTATGAGTGGGATTTTCAGCAGCTGCAAAAGCGGATGAAAGCGCTAAAAAAAGCATGGCAAGCGGAAAAGCTTTCGGCGGATTCGGCGGAAAAACAGCTGGCGGCCCTGCAAGCAGAGGTGCAACAACACTGCGAACAAACCCGCCAATGGGTGCGGCGGGTGGTGGACGTCGAGCCCATGTATGAGCGGCTGGAGCCGCAATTCGAGCGGCTGCTTCAATCGGTTCAATCCGGGCGGCAATGAAAGTGGCCGTGTCGTGGAGCGGCGGCAAAGACAGCATGCTGGCGCTCGACCGGCTGGTTCGGGAAGGTCGTCATACGGTGGCTGCGCTGGTGGTGAACGTCAGTGCGGAAAGCAAGCGGGTGACCATGCACGGCGTTCGGCGGGCGCTGATTCAGCAGCAGGCCGAATCGCTGGGCATCCCACTGGTGGAGGTGTGGCTGCCCGATAAGCAGATGGCCATGTTTGAACAACAAACGCTGCGCACGTGGCAACGGCTGCAGCGGGAAGCGGGCATCGAGGCCATCGTCCACGGCGACATTTTCCTGGAAGACGTCAAAAACTATCGGGACAGGCTGCTAGCACAGGCCGGCCTGCCCGGCCTTTATCCGCTATGGGGAGAAGACAGCCGTGAGCTCCTGCGGGAATTTTTAGCTCGAGGCTATCGGACGGTGATTTGTGCGGCGGACGACGACAATGCGGGCGCCGTAGGAAAGGAGCTCACGCTTACGCTGCTTCCTGCGCTGGCGCCCGGCACCGACCCATGCGGGGAAAACGGCGAATTTCACACCTTTTGCTTTGACGGGCCGCTATTTCGTCGTCCAGTGCATTTTCAACGGGGCCGGCGACATCAGGCCTCCTATTCCCATGACGGGCGGACGCAGACGTTTCACTTCATCGATCTGCTTCCGGTGCATACATCGGGCGGTTCAGAAAGGGAATGAGCGCCAGGACAACGGGCTGAAAGTAAAGATGCTGACGGGTGATGATGCCGTGGGTAAGCAATCCCACGGCGCCTTCTTTTTGCTTGCTGTTGGTGCGACCGAAGACGATGTCGTCGGCTTCGCCGAGTTCTTTTCCTGCCCGCACCAGCCGCGCCACTTCGGGCGGCAGGAAAAAGGTTGCTGAGCGGGCTTTTCCTCGTAGGCGCCCGTCGGTCACGGCCACCCACGCAAAGGCGCTCATCTCACCGCCGTGCAGCATAACGCCGCCTTCAATGCCGACCCAGAAGTCGGCCGACGGCATCTGCAAGCGGGCCGCCTGACTTCGGTTATAGGCGCCGAGATAGGTTTCTTCGTCCGAAAAAGGCTGATCGGCCACCCCCGACGGCACGGCCACGCCCTGCACGTCGATGGTTTCATCCGGAAAGACCGCTTCAAACGCAGCCTGTGCCGCCGCAATTTTTACAGGATTTTTCGACCCGATGACAACCCGCATCATCGTTCAACTTATCGAGAGGACGATTTTTCCCATATGTGCTTTTCCGGCGATGCGGTCAAAGGCTTTTTCCACCTCATCGAGCGAAAACACCGAGTCCACCACGGGGCGGATCCGGTGTTGGGTGACCCATGCCAGCATGGCTTCGAAGTCGGCGGGGCTGCCCATGGTGGAGCCGCGCAGGTCGAGCTGTTTCCAGAAGATGCGGGCGGGCAACAGGCCTTCGACGGGTCCTTGCGTGCCGCCAAAGATGACGATGCGCCCGGCAAAGTCGGCCGCTTCCACGGCATCAGCGAGCGAGCGTCCGCCGCCGCTGTCGATGATGAGGGAAAATCCGCCGGTGTGTTTGAGGGCCTGTTTATACCACCCTTTTTCCGTGTATAGGAAGCCGCCGCGGGCGCCCATTTCCACGGCGCGGGCGATTTTTTCTTCCGAGGAAGAGGTCACCCATATTTCGGCGCCGGAGGGCAATGCCAGTTGGAGGACCATGGTGGCCACGCCGCCGCCGATGCCGGTAATCAAAACCCGATCGTGGGGTTGGAGCTCTCCGCGGGTGAAGAGGGCCCGATAGGCGGTGACGCCCGCCAGCGGCAGGGCGGCGGCCTCTTCATCGGACAGATGCGCCGGGGCGGGATAGATGTTTTCGGCAGGTGCGACCACCCGCTCGGCGAAGGTGCCGTCCCGCGGAAGGCCCAGCACTTCAAAGCGGCGGGATTGCACCCGCGGGTCATCGCCCCAGAAAAGGCCGGGATTTATCAACACGCGCCCGTTGTGCCATGGATCGGCCACCGCCGATCCCGTCTTTTCGACCACGCCGACGCCATCCGAGCCGAGGACCACCGGCAGGCGGATGCCCGGATAGAGGCCGCGGGTGATCCAGTAATCCCGACGGTTGAGGGCGGCATGCGAGAGGCGCACCACGACCTCGCTTTCCGCCGGCACCGGGTCAGGCCACGCCTGCACCACCGGGAAGGCGTGCAGCTGCGTCAGGACGGCGGCTTTCATGCCGATGCTTTTTCTTCCGCTTCGGCCTCGGCTGTTTTTTTCTTTCGGTGGGCAATCAGATCCAGGGCCATCCAGACGGCATGTCGAAAAGAGGAGGGATCGGCTTTTCCCTGTCCGGCAATAGCATAGGCGGTGCCGTGGGTGGGCGATGTTCGGATGACCGGAAGTCCTGCGGTATAGTTGACGCCCCGGTCACGGGCCAGGAACTTAAACGGGATCAGCCCTTGGTCGTGATACAACGCCATGATGGCATCGAATTTCGACCACAAGCCGCCGCCCCACAGGCCATCCGCCGGATAGGGGCCCATGACATCGTGTCCCTGTTGCTGAAGTTTTTCAATCAGCGGTCCGATCCACTCGACTTCTTCCCGGCCCAGCGTTCCTTGCTCGCCTGCATGCGGATTCAAGCCGCACACTGCAATCCGCGGGCGGGGCAGGTCAAAGTCTTCCCGAAGCGTTTGCGACAACACCTCGATTTTTTTCAACAGCAGTTTGTCGGACAATGTGCGGGGCACCTGCTGCAGGGGGATGTGGGTAGTGACAAGCGCCACTTTCACGTCGTCGGCCACAAAGGTCATCAGCACTTCGTCGGGGTGTTTTCCGAAGGCCTCGGCGAGCATCTCGGTGTGTCCCGGTGCGTCCGTGCCGGCCATCCGGATGGCGGCCTTGCTGATAGGCGCCGTCACCAGGGCTTCCACCAATCCGGCTTTTAATCCTTCAATGGCCCATTGGAGCGACTGGACGGCATACTTTCCGGAAGCCTCGGTGGGTTTTCCGGGCAAAATCTCCGGCTTGAAGTCTTTGGCCTCTCGGGCGGCCTCTTCGGGAAGGTAAAAGTTAATCGCTTCGCCCCGCCAGCCCTTATCAGGACGATAGTGATGATAGCGATAGGAAATGTTCAGACGCTTTGCGTAATCGTCCAGCACCGCTCGGTGGCCGAAGACCACGGGAATGCAGCGCTGCAGCATGGGCGCTTCGGTGAAGAGCTTGAGGATAATCTCCGGCCCGATGCCGTTATAATCGCCGACCGTGATGCCGATGCGGGGCAGGCGCACTTTTTTCTTGTTCATCGGCTATGCTTGCTTTTCGAGCCAATGGGTAAAGAAGGTGCCCAGCAGACGGACGCCCACGCCGGAAGCGCCGTCGGTGCGATAGCTTCCCGCCGACCCGCCGAAAGCCGGCCCGGCGATGTCGAGATGAATCCACGGATAGCTGGTGAAATGTTCGAGGAACTGCCCGGCCGTAATGGCACCGGCATTGGGCCCACCGATATTTTTGATGTCGGCGATGGACGATTTGATCATTTCCCGATATTCGGGCCAGTTGGGCAGCTCGACCACGCGCTCATAGGTTTCGTAACCGCTGCGGCTCATGTCGTCCACGTAAGGTTCGGCTTCTTTATTTCGAATCATGACCGTTCCATGGGGGCCTACAGCCCGCATGGCGGCACCGGTGAGGGTGGCCAGGTCGATGGTCAGTTTGGGGTCGAGATGGCGGGCGTATGCCAGCGCATCGGCAAGGATGAGGCGCCCTTCGGCATCGGTGTTCAACACTTCCACCGTAGAGCCGTCATTGATGCGGATAATATCACACGGCGTGAGGGCATCGTGGCCGGGGCGGTTGTCGGTGATGGGGATAAGGGCCACCGTATGGAGGGGCATTTTTCGTCCGGCGAGGTAATACATGGTGCCCATCACGGCTGCGGCGCCGCCCATGTCATGCTTCATCTGGTCCATCGAGTTTTTGGTGGGCTTCAGGCTGAGCCCGCCGGTATCGAAGACCACGCCCTTGCCCACCAGCACAAAGGGCTTATCATTCACCGCATCGGCGGGACGATAGCGCATGATCACAAAAGCGGGCGGATATTCGCTGCCTTTGTTGACGCCCAGCAGGCCGCCGAAGCCTTCTTCTTCGAGGCGGTTTTTGTCCCATACTTCCACGTCGATGTCCAGCTCCCGCCCCATGTCGCAGGCCTTTTGGGCCAGGGCTGCGGTGTTGAGGGTGATATAAGGTTCGTTGCTGAGGTCGCGGGCCAGGAAGGTGGCTTTGATGCGCCAGTCCATTTCTTCGAGTGCTTCGGCGGTCAGGGATGGGACAAACACATCCGACAGCGCGGGGGTTTCTTTCTGGGTTCGATATTTATCGAACCGATATGATTTAAGACGAAAGCCTTCCAACCATGGATAGATATGAACGGCGTCGCATTGCGGCTCAACCGAGATGGAACGAACGGGCATCG
>JALVCQ010000178.1 GCA_027009805.1 Bacteroidota bacterium | reverse complement strand
ACTATGCTACGACCATTTCTCGAGTCGGTCCCTACGAAGAAATGGTCAAAGACTCCGCAGCATCCAATGACGTTTCCACGACCTATTTTCGCTTTTATTCACCGCCCACCAGCCTGAATAAGCCCTCGCCCGAGGCCTTTCACGGCACAATGCGGCAAACAGCCTCAACCATTGAGATTACCGACACTAAGCCGATGGTGGGCGTCGCCATCGCCAATCCACAGGGACAAGTGGTGTGGGGACGTATGACCAGCGGCGCTTCCACGCACCAGACGGTGAACATCCAGCATCTTCCCCGCGGTGCCTATTTCCTGACGTTGATGTACCGGGACGGCCGCCATGCCACGCTCTCCTTCGTCAGGTAAGCGGACCACTCACCCTGAGATATCGCATACGCCCCGGCAGCCGCCACCGGTTGTCGGGGCGTGCTTTTTTTTACCGCATCCGACTTATTTGGGGCAAGAAAAGAGGGGGGGTAAAACCTTCCCTTTATCTTTGCCTTGCTTTTATGGTAAAAGCAGCTGACTATTCGTTACTCACATTAAAACCTAAAACCTCATGAAACGCACTTTACTCTCACTCGGTCTTTTCTTGACAGCGTGCGGTGTTTTTGCCCAGCTGCCGCCGCCGCTGGTCAATGGTGTGGCATACTGGGACACCACCGCCGCCAATCCCAATGACGGGATGCGGGGCGACTCGGTGGCGTTCTTTTTCCACGGCAACGGCATCGTCGATAGCATTCTGATTTACGGGAGCGATTCGAACGGCAACTATTCGGTCCGCCAACGGAATCTCTTTTTTAACAACAATGCAGGAATGCCTGACTCCTTGTTCATCACGTATTACTATTCCGGCGGAGACTATCAGATGAAATATGTCTATCAATACACCGCCGGCCACACGAGCAGCCTGCAATCATACTTCTGGATGTCGGGCAATTGGACGCCGGAGGAACAAATCAACTATTATCATTCCTCCGGTCGGCTGGACTCGGCCATTACCATAAATATGTCCGGCGGGACACCCCAGAATCAAGACCGTAACATCTTTTATTACAATACCGGCGGGAAGTTGACGGGTTTTCGCGCCGATGAATGGAGCGGTGGCCAGTGGGACCCGACGGACAGTTTCTTCTTTACCTATCATGCCAATGGCTTTCTGGATTCCCTACTCGGCTATCAATACGCCGGGACATGGCTGCCGAGCATTTTACTGAAAGCAAGCGCCTATGAAACAAATGTCAATGAGCTATGGATCAACCATCCGGCGTTTCATTACCTCTCTTCCGGCAATGGATACTTTTCTGTCGATGCTCCCAATCCGGAAGACTTTCTATACAGCAGCTTGATAGACGGCACGCGGCAATATGATTGGTATTACTTTACCTCCCCATCGACCCGAGTATTCATGCAATCAACAACGCTCAGCCGTGTCGGCCCCTATGAAGAAATGATCAAAGACTCCGTTGCCCCCAATAATGTTTCCACAGCTTATTATCGATTTTATACGCCGCCCACCGGCCTGAACAAACCCACGCCTGAGACATTCCATGGCAAGATGACGCAAACAGCTTCCACCATTGAGGTTACCGATGCTAAGCAGATCGTAGGCGTTGTCATAACCAACCCCCAGGGACAAGTGGTGTGGGGACGCATGACCAGCGGCGCTTCCACGCACCAGACGGTGCACATCCAGCATCTCCCCCGCGGTGCCTATTTCCTGACGTTGATATACCGGGACGGGCGGCATGCCACGCTGTCTTTTGTGAAATAACAGCCCGCCGCTTTTGAGGCATTGAAAACGCCCCGGCAGCCTCGCATCGGCTGTCGGGGCGTTTTTTTCGGCATCATGAAGTCTGAATTTTGCGCACCTCTCGTCTAAATAAATAGTTTGTCTGCATTATTGCTGCATTTACCGTCCATTGGGAACTGTGGCTGCTTTGGGATGTTCATATTCTCATTAACTACTTTTGCTTCGCACAAGTTAAAAGCCTGAATGCTATGGTGAAGATCGAGCAATTCCATGACGAACCGCTGGCGCATTATTCTTACGCTATTTTGAGTGACGGCAAGGTGGCATTGGTGGATCCGGGACGAGACCTGCACCTATATGAGGATTGGGCCCGCGAGTACAACGCAGCAATCGTGGCGGTATTTGAGACCCATCCACACGCCGATTTTGCATCCTGCCATCGAGAAGCTATTGAAAAACTGGGGGCCACGGCCTACATCCATCCCAAAGTGGGCGTGAGCTATCCGCACACACCGCTGGAACACGGCGACAAAGTCGCCATGGGCGGCGTCACCTTTGAAGCGCTGTTCACGCCCGGTCATTCGCCCGACCACAATTCCTACCTGCTTTACGATGAAGACGGCAAACCTGTGGCCGTTTTCACGGGTGACTCGCTGTTTATCGGAGACGTCGGACGGCCCGACCTGCGGGAAGGCGCCGGCAATATCCGCCAACAAAAGGAAGACCTGGCCCGCCAGATGTTCCGGACGCTTCAAAACGTGTTTAAACAGCTTCCCGACGACGTCGTGGTGTATCCCGCCCACGGGAAAGGCTCGCTTTGCGGCAAAGGAATGCGGGAAGAGAGTTACAGCACTATCGGACAGGAAAAAATCGCCAACTGGGCCATGCAGGTGGCCGATGAAGACGAGTTTGTGCGCTTGTTGCTGGAAGGGCAGCCTTTCATTCCGGCGTATTTCCCTTACGAAGTAGAAGTCAACCGTAAGGGCGCACCGGCGATGGAACCGGCCATTGCGGCCATTCCGCGGGTGAACGAAAAGGAAGTGGCGGGCACGATTGTGGACGTGCGCCCGTATGACGCTTTCCGGCAGGGACACATTGAAGGGTCAATCAACATTCCCAACCTTCCCGAAGAAAAATGGGAAACGTGGTTGGGCACTTTCGTCAAACCGGGTGAAGCTTATTACCTGGTCGGTGATGACGAAGAGGCGCTGCAAAACGCCATCTATCGGGCGGCCAAGATTGGTTATGAGCCTTTCTTGAAGGGATATGCCCTTCTTGAAGAGCGGAAAGAACATTCATTGCCGGCGGAAGTGCCGCTGGAAGAGCTGGATAAGCACGGCGAGAAATATTTCATCGTGGACGTGCGGGTGCCTTCCGAAGTAGAAACCACTGGCAAGTTGTTTTCACATTCGGTGAATATCCCGCTGCACGAGCTGCCCGAACGGGCAAATGAGCTTCCCTCCGATCGAAAGATCGCCTTCCATTGTGCAGGGGGCTATCGTTCGGGCGTGGGCGCCTCGGTGGTGCATGCATTGCGGCCTGAGTTGGAAGTATTGAACATCGGCGAAACTATTAAAGCAATCAAAGAACGCCTTCAAACGGCATAACCGCCATGTATCAAGACCTTCCTCCCGAAGAATTCGCCCAACGATTGCAAGAAGACCCCCAGGCCGAGCTGATTGACGTGCGGACCGAGTTGGAATATGCCCAGGAGCGCATTCCGGGGGCTCGTTTGTTGGACATCAGCGGGCCCGGTTTCTTCGATTACATCCAGAAGTTGCCCAAAGACAGGCATTACTATGTCTATTGCCGTTCGGGCGCCCGAAGTGCGCAGGCGGCTTTTTTCATGTCGCAGTTGGGGCTGACGGTTTTCAACCTCTTCGGCGGCATATTGGCATGGAGCGGGCCGGTGGAATCGGGCGTGGCCGGCCGGTAGGCGCGTCCTGTTTATTCCGTATCGGAAGCCGCCTGTTTTTTTAGAAAGCTGTCCCACCCCTGGGCGGTGAGGGCTGCCTTGCCGCCCCCGGTGGTGTGGAATATCCGGTGGGCAGGATCGGCTACGATACGCCCTATCACTGAAATATCGGGTATTCGATTTACCCGGCTTTCTTGCTCGGCGGGCACGGTAAAGAGCAGTTCGTAGTCTTCACCGCCGTGCAGAACGCATGTGGCGGGCGAGAGGTTGAACTCCAGTGCCGTTTTGAAGGTCAAAGGGTCGATAGGCAGGCGGTCTTCGTAGATATCGCAGCCCACCTGCGATTGATGTAATATGTGCAACAGGTCGGAAGAAAGCCCGTCGCTGATGTCGATCATGGCGGTGGTGGTTACAGTCTCCTCGTTGAGGGTGCGAACGATGTCAAAACGGGCGACAGGACGGAGATAACGTTCCAGCAAATAGCGGTATTTATCCAGATGGGGCGCCGCGCCATGGGTGTCCCGCAACACTTCTTTTTCCCGTTCGAGCACATGAAGTCCGAGAAATGCCGCCCCCAGGTTGCCGCTCACGCAAATCAGATCGCCCGGTCGGGCGCCCTTTCGGTAGGTGATGCGTGCAGGGAGTTCTTCTCCGATGCCCACGCCGTGAAAGACGGATCCGCTCCGGATAGTGGTGGTGTCGCCTCCCAACAGGTGGGTGTCATAGTATTGACAAGCAGCTGCAATGCCGTCATAGACGGCATCGACGCCTTCCACAGTAAACCGGTTTGACAGCGCCATCGACAAGAAGAAGAACTTCGGCTGGGCCCGCATAGCGGCCACATCCGACAGGGTGGCGGACACCACTTTCCATCCCAGGAGATGAAGCGGCACGTAGGCAAAGTCGTAGTGAATACCTTCGACGAACATGTCGGTGGTGACCACTTCACCCCGCCCGTCGGGACCGGGGAACACCGCGGCGTCATCGCCGATGCCGACGATGCCTTCGGGCGGCGTATCGAATCGCCGACGGAGCCGGTCGATGAGGCCGAACTCCCCAAGTTGAGATAAGGGCGTGGTCATGGTTTTATTTTCACCACGATGGGTTCAGCCACCACCCGCTGTTGCATCCAGTCCCGAAACCGCACCGCCGCCGTGCTGTCAGAAAGGCGCCCCATGGAGTAGAAATAATATCCGGCCACTGAATCGATTTGTCCGGAAAATATTCCTTTCACGGGCGGCCTCGACAACCAGTAACCAAAGCGCACGGTAAAATAGACGGCGGTGTCCGGCGCCTCGTCAAGGCGGGCAAGCGAATCTTCCAACGCGCTCACCCGTCGGGCAAGCGAGTCGAGCATGTGCCGGCGGTTTTCATCGACCCGACGAACGGACAGTGGATGCCACCACAGCCTGAGGCCCCATCCCAATATCATGCCCAGCAACAGCCATCCCACCGCGCCCGCAACGACTATCCAGATACGCTTTGCCTTCAATCGTTTCTTATCGCCCTTATGAAGACAACACCCGGTCGAGTGCGGCCTGAATGACGTTCTCGGGAACCACGCCGACCTGCCGCCAGACGGGCTGTCCTTTGTGAAATAAAATCAGGGTGGGAATCCCCCGCACTCCATATTGCTGGGCCACCTTCTGATTTTTATCAACATTGACCTTGACCACTTTCACGCGCCCTTCGTAGGCTTTTGCAATGCGGGCCACAATGGGGGTGAGGATATGACAGGGCTGGCACCAATCGGCGTAAAAATCCACCAGCACGGGCTTATCGCCGTTAATGAGGTCGGAAAAAGCGGCTCGGGGCATTTCAAAGTTGGTTATTCGGGTCAGGGTGAGAGACGGGACTCGAACCCGCGACCTCCAGGGCCACAACCTGGTGCTCTAACCAGCTGAGCTACTCCCACCATGTAATCAGCGGCGCAAAATTAACTAATTTTCGGCCTTTTTAACCAAGGAGGGACAATGAAGTTCGAGGGTCTCCCTATCCACGATACGCCGAGACCGCGGCAGTGGCATCACCTCCAAAAAAGAATTGAAGCGGGCGAGGGGTTTCATCTTGATTTCAAATATCATGTGGATGATGCGGCACGCATTGCTCGGAGCCTGAGTGCTTTTGCCAACTGTGGCGGAGGCAGCCTGCTGGTGGGCGTGAAAGACAACGGCCGGATTATCGGCATTCAGACCGAGGAGGAATATTACGTCATCGAAAGCGCCAATCAGCGGCATCTTCGCCCGCGGGTTCCGCTTCGGTTTGTGGTATGGCCGGCCAATGGGAAAACCGTGCTGGAAGTGAAGGTGCCGGCGGTGGGTCGTCGGCCCGTCTATGTGTGGGACACCGACCGGAAATGGCGGGCCTACCTTCGGA
The DNA here is from genome assembly GCA_027009805.1 of Bacteroidota bacterium. Taxonomy (GTDB): domain Bacteria; phylum Bacteroidota; class Bacteroidia; order JAADEI01; family JALVCQ01; genus JALVCQ01. The sequence goes on along the minus strand of JALVCQ010000178.1, from coordinate 2,337 downwards.
TGGGCGACCGCAACATTCGGGCGCCGCTGCCGTGGGTCAAAGGCATGGTCCTGAAGCATCGCAACGACGTCCGCCGGTTTTCATTGACCCCCACGATCCAGGCGCTCATCCGTTATTTCCAAACGCATCCTGCTCCGGCTTCACTGGATGCATTGTGTCGGCACATCCCGGCGCACCGAATGGAGATCATGAATGCCCTGGCTGCCTTTGTGGCCTTCGACCTGCTGGAGATCGGCGTAGAAAATGAATCATATTGCTATGCGCCGCGCGACCCGGCGGAAATGATGACGTGGCGGCGGGGGTAAGGAAATCATGATAACGTGCGCTCCGGCGGGTTTGCCTTCACTGCATGAGGGGCCCGACCCGAAGGCGCCCGACTGCGCCCGCTGGCTGAGCGCAGTCGAAGCCACGCGGGCAACCGGAACGCCGAAGGGGCACGCCAAAAAACCATCATTCATTCGCATAAGACGTGGGATTTAGGTAGGTTTGCAGCCCAATTAAACCAAACAATACAGATGAATCTTCTTACCGTGGGTTCGGTGGCTTTCGATGAAATCGAGACGCCCTTTGGTCGGTCAGGCCGCATTGTGGGCGGGGCCGGTCTTTACATTGCGCTGTCGGCGGCTTATCATACGCAGCCGGTGCAGCTGGTGTCGGTGGTGGGAGAAGACTTTCCTGCGGATGTGCTGGAAGAGTTGCAGCGGCGGGGCATCGACATTGCCGGCGTGCAGCGAAAGGCCGGACGGAAAACGTTCTACTGGAAGGGGCGTTATCATGAGGATCTCAACACGCGGGACTCGCTGGTGACCGAGCTGAACGTGCTGGGCGATTTCGAGCCCTATCTGCCCGACCACTTTCGCCGGCCCGACTATCTGATGCTGGGCAACCTCTCGCCGCAGGTGCAACTAAGCGTCATCGAACAAATCCCGCAGCGGCCCCGCATGGTGGCGCTCGACACCATGAACTTCTGGATCGACAACACGCCGAACGAACTGCGGGAAGTCATCAGCAAGATCGACCTGCTCATCATCAACGACGAAGAAGCGCGGATGTTGGGCCGGACGCCCTCGCTGGTCAAAGCGGCCCAGGCCATCCACGAGATGGGACCGGAATACGTCATCATCAAAAAGGGCGAGCACGGGGCGCTGCTCTTCGGTGACGGTGAGGTGTTCGTAGCGCCCGGGCTGCCGCTGGAAGAGGTCTTCGACCCCACCGGAGCCGGCGATTCGTTTGCGGGCGGCCTGATCGGCTATATCGCCCGCACCGACGACACCTCCTTCGACAACCTCAAACGGGCCGTCATCGTGGGTTCGGTGATGGCCTCTTTCTGCATTGAAAAGTTCGGCCCGCAACGCCTGCTCGAGCTCGCTCCCGAAGACATCCTGCGCCGACAGGAGGTGTTCAAAAAGCTCAGCCACTTTGACATTATCTATCATTAATGCGTGGCTGGCGGCCTTTATGCTGGGCCTCTCGGGATGCGCACATCAGACAGCACCGATGACCGCCGCTTCCGACACGCCTACCAACCGGTTGGCCACCGCGCTCAGTCCCTACCTCCGGATGCACGCCCACAATCCCGTGGACTGGTATCCATGGGGGGCCGAAGCATTCGAGAAAGCCCAACGGGAAAACAAACCTATCATCATCAGCATCGGCTATGCGGCCTGCCACTGGTGTCATGTGATGGAGGAAGAGTCTTTTTCGGACTCGGAAGTGGCCGCCCTGATGAACCGATATTTTGTGGCTGTCAAGGTCGATCGGGAAGAGATGCCGGACGTGGACGACTATTACATGAACGCCGTGCAACTGATGAGCGGGCGCGGTGGATGGCCGCTGAACGTCTTCGCCCTGCCCGACGGGCGGCCCTTTTACGGCGGCACCTACTTTCCTAAACAGCAATGGCTTCAGGTGCTGAAAGCCATCGCCCGCAAATGGGAAAAAGAACCCGACAAGGTCATCGCCTATGCCGCCCGCCTCGAACAGGGCCTTCACCAGATCAACCCGCTGCTTCCACCATCCGATACCACGCCGCAATATTCCCTGACGCAGCTTCGCCCGTGGTATGCTGCCATTCAAAACGATCTGGACAAGCAGGAAGGCGGCTTTAAGCGGGCACCTAAATTCCCCATGCCGGCGGTGTTTCGGTTTTTGCTTCGCTATTACCTGCGCAGCGGCGAGACGGCCGCCCGAGACCTGACCCTGATCACGCTTCGCAAGATGCGCAACGGCGGGATCTACGACCAGATCGGCGGCGGATTCGCCCGCTATTCCACCGATGCCCACTGGAAAGTGCCCCACTTCGAAAAGATGCTCTACGACAACGCCCAGCTGGCCCAC
>JALVCQ010000177.1 GCA_027009805.1 Bacteroidota bacterium | reverse complement strand
CGGAATGGGTGTCGGCGATAAAGACGTGTTCGATAAAGTCCTCTTCCCGAGAGGATGCACCTCGGGAGCCTTTCCCGCCCCGCTTTTGTCGGCGGTAACGGGCCAGTGACGTCCGTTTGATGTATCCAAGGTGGCTGATGGTAACGATGACCGTTTCCCGTGGGATGAGGTCTTCGATGTTGATGTCCTCGGCCGCATACTGGATTTCGCTGCGGCGCTCGTCGCCATATTTTTCTTTGATTTCCTGAAAGTCTTCTTTCAGGATTTTCATTCGCAAATCTTCCTCATCCAGCACCCGCTTCAGGTAGGCGATGCGTTCTTGAAGTTTTCGGTAGTCTTCCCGCAGTTTTTCTTGTTCGAGGCCTGTAAGGCGATGCAGGCGCATGTCGAGGATGGCCTTCGCCTGAATTTCCGTCAGCCCGAAGTTTTCCATGAGGCCTTCCTTGGCCTGTTGCGGCGTTCGGGAATTGCGGATGAGTGCAATCACCGCATCGAGGTTGTCGAGCGCAATGATGAGCCCTTCAAGGATATGGGCCCGGCGTTCGGCCTCGGCCAGCTCATAGCGGGTTTTTCGGATAAGGACCTCGTGGCGGTGCTCGACGTAATAATGAATAAGGTCTTTGAGATTGAGCACTTTCGGCCGCTGGTTGACCAGCGCCACGTTGTTGATATTAAAGGAATATTGAAGCTGCGTAAACTTATACAGCTTATTGAGCACCACTTGCGGGTTGGCTTCTCGCTTGAGTTCGAAGACGACGCGCATGCCGGTGCGGTCCGATTCGTCCCGGATGTCACTGATGCCCTGAATTTTTTTGGCCTGGACCAGCGATGCGGTGTGCATGATCATGTTGGCCTTGTTGACCTGATAGGGCAGTTCTGTGACGATGATGCGCATCCGGCCGCCTCTGGCTTCTTCGATGCGGGCCCGCCCGCGAATGACGATGCGCCCCTTCCCTTCCCGAAACGCCCGCCGCACGCCGTCATAGCCGTAGATGATGCCGCCGGTGGGAAAGTCGGGCGCCTTGATGTGTGTCATCAACTCGTCGATGCTGATGTCTCGATTGTCGATGTAGGCGATGATGCCATCGACCACTTCCGAGAGGTTGTGGGGGGCGATGGTGGTGGCCATCCCGACGGCAATGCCGGCGCTTCCATTCAGAAGCAGGTTGGGAATGCGCGCCGGCAACACAACGGGTTCTTTCAGCGAATCGTCGAAGTTGGGACGAAAATCGACGGTGTCTTTGTCCAGATCGACCAACAACTCTTCGGCAATCTGAGACAGGCGGGCTTCGGTATATCGCATGGCGGCGGCGTTGTCGCCGTCCACCGAACCGAAGTTGCCCTGCCCGTCCACCAGCGGATAACGCATCACCCAGGGCTGCGCCATCCGCACCAGCGTATCGTAAATGGAAGCATCGCCGTGGGGATGGTATTTACCCAGCACTTCACCCACAATCCGAGCCGACTTTTTGTAAGGGCGATTGTGATACAAGCCCAACTCGGCCATGGCATACAACACGCGGCGCTGCACAGGTTTCAGCCCGTCTCGAATATCAGGAATGGCCCGACTCACAATGACCGACATCGAATAATCGATGTAGGCCGATTTCATCTCCTCTTCTATGTTAATGGGGATAATCCGCTCTTCGGGAAACAGCGCATTTGGTTGGTCACTCATCCGACAGTAATTTCCTTTACTTTGAAGGGCGTAAAAATAGGCTTCACCTGATGAAGAAATGGTTTTTCACACTTTGCTTGCTGATGGGCATGGCGGGCCTTATTGAGGCGATAGCCCAGCCGGCCTTTCGAGTGATTCATATCAACTTTTGGCTGGATTCGGTGGACTTTGGTCAGCAAACCATCCATGCCCGCCATCAGGTTTCCTTTGAAGGGGTTCAAAGCGACTCGGTCGTGGCGCTTCAATTGTCGTCGGGGCTTATAGTGGACAGCATCCGGCACGGGGCCGCCCCGGTGTCGTTCACGCGCACAGGCGAAGTGCTGCGCATCGCCCACCCTGTTTCAGCGGGCGTTCTCGATTCGCTCACCATCTTCTACCACGGCCGTCCGCTCAAGGATGCGGCATGGGGCGGCGTCTATTTCCAGAACGGGCCGTCGC
>JALVCQ010000176.1 GCA_027009805.1 Bacteroidota bacterium | reverse complement strand
CAGACCGGGATGCACGTGCACCTTGAAGATTTTCTCGGGCGTTTTTTCGGCCACCTCTTCAATATTGACACCGCCTTCCGGCGAATGGATGATGACGTTTTGCCCGCGTCCGCGGTCCAGCATGATGCTGAGGTAAAATTCTTTCGGTTCTTCGGGACCGGGGTAATAGACGTCCTGAGCGACGAGGACCTTGCGCACTACCTTGCCTTCGGGGCCGGTCTGGGGTGTGACCAGCGTCATGCCCAGCATTTGCTGTGCGATGGTCTTTACCTCTTCCAGCGATTTGGCGAGCTTGACGCCGCCGGCTTTGCCGCGGCCGCCCGCATGGATTTGCGCCTTAATCACCCACAGCGACGTGCCCGTCTGTTCTGCAAGCGTGCGGGCCGCCTCGACGGCTTCTTCGGGTGTGGTGGCCACGATGCCTTCCTGAACGGCAACGCCCCATTTTTTCAGCAGTGCCTTTGCCTGATATTCATGAACGTTCACAGCGGTAAACATTTATTTTGAGGGCTTCAAAAGTAGCGTTTTTGATGGATGAAGCGAAAGGAACGGTGCTGATCGCCGGTGGTCGCGGTTTTATCGGACGTCACCTGCACAGCTTCCTCAAACAGGCCGGATGGACGGTGAAAATCCTGACCCGCTCGGCGGAAACGGCCGACGGGAAAACCCTTTTTCACTGGGATCCCGCCCGGCAAATCATCGACGAGCGCCTGGCCGACACGCCCATCACGGCCGTGGTCAACCTGGCCGGGAAAAACATCGGCGGGGGCCGCTGGACCCGCCGTTTCAAAGAAACCCTCTATCGCAGCCGCATCGACGCCACCCGCCTGCTGGTGGAACATGCCTGCCGCTGGCGTCTGAAAGTCTTCGTTCAGATTACCGGCATCGGATATTACGGCTACGACCGCGGCGAAGAATGGTTGCCGGAGACAGCCCACCCCGGCGACGATTTCCTGGCCCGCCTTTCCATCGACTGGGAGAAGGCCGCCCGCCCCGTTGAAGGCAGCGCGCCGCTGTTTATCTTCCGAACGGGTGTGGTGTTAGGGCGTGACGGCGGCATGATCGCCAAACTGCGCCCGCCGGCGTTGCTCAATCTGCTGTCGCCGCTGGGCAGCGGCCGCCAGTGGATGAGCTGGATACACATCGACGATCTGGTGCGGGTCATCCATTGGGCCATCACCCATCCCACCCAGGCCGACCTCTATAACGCCGCCTCACCCCATCCCGTCCGCAATAAAACCTTTACCTATCATCTTGCTTCGTCGCTGAACAAGGCCATCTTCCTGCCCAACGCCCCCCGATGGGCGTTGCGCCTGGCGGTGGGCGAGATGGAACGGGCCCTGACCGGATCGCTCCGGGTGGACGCCCGCAAGCTTCATGCACACCTCTCCTTTCAATACCCGAAAATTGAGGAAGCCCTCCAATCCCTTTCGCTGGTGCGTCATTAAACCTTTCCACCTGTTATTATGTCTTCTTCCCGCTCGCTGATCTTTATTGTCTTCCTCACAGCCTTTATTAACTTCCTGGGCATTTCCATCATCTTCCCGGTGGTGACGCCGCTGTTAATGAAGAGCGGCATTTTCTTTCCGCCGGAGGCCGAGAAAGAGGCTGTTTACTGGATTGGCGTGCTTAAGGCGGTCTATCCGCTGACGATGGTCATCGGCTCGCCGCTGATGGGCGCCATGGGCGACACGTGGGGCCGAAAAAAGGTGCTTGCTGTTGCCATCACCGGCAGCATCACCGGCTATGTGATGTTTCTGGCGGGCATCCTGTCGGCGAACCTGTGGCTGTTGTTTCTCGGTAGGCTGTTGGACGGCTTTTCGGGCGCCAACACGGCCATGCTTTACGCCACCATCGCCGACACCGTTGAACCCCGTCGCCGCGGCCGATATTTCGGCCTGATCACCGCCGCCTTCGGCACCGGTTTTATTGTGGGCCCTTTTCTGGGCGGCATCCTGTCCGACCCCACCATCGTTCCATGGTTTAGCTATGCCACGCCTTTCTATCTGACCATCCTTCTGTTGGGCGTCAATCTGCTCTTTGTGTGGCTTTATTATCCGGAAACTTTTCAGAGCCGGGTCCGACTTTCGTTTCGCGACCGGTTTCGGTGGGGCTGGATCCGCC
>JALVCQ010000175.1 GCA_027009805.1 Bacteroidota bacterium | reverse complement strand
GGCCCAGGCCATTGAAAAAGCCAGCCAAAATCTCGAATTTGAGAAAGCACAAGCATATTACGCCCGCCTGCAGGCGCTGGAAAAGTTTCAGGGCCGCACCACCATCGTCCACCCTTCGCTGACCGACCTCGAAGTCATCGGCATCCAGCGGGCAGCGGATTTGGCCGTGGCGGTGTGGCTGCGTATCTTCAACGGATTTATCGTCCAGTCCGACGTCCTTGAGATGGTGCCCCGGCTGGACGAGTCGGATGCAGAACTGGTCGGCTATGCCGTGAGCCACTTTCATCGGAAACATCCGCCGCCCGCTCAGATCAAGGAGATCGTAGTGCCGGCGGTGCCCGACTTTCCACTGGAAGGCGTCCGCTACACCGTCCCCCGGCGCGGCGACCGACATGATCTGCTCCGCCTGGCCCGCAAAAACGCCGCCCAACACCTGACCGAAAAAATCCAGCACCGGCCTGCACGTCCCCAAGAAAACCCTGTCCTGATGCAACTGCAAAAAGAGCTGGACCTCCCCGCCCCGCCCCACCGCATCGAATGTTTCGATAACTCTCACCTGCAAGGTCGTCAGCCCGTCTCGGCCATGGTCTGCTTCATCGACGGCCGGCCGGCCCGCAGCCAATATCGGAAGTATCACCTGCGCAAAGCCCCTCCCCGCGACGACTACGCCGCCATGGCGGAAGTGATCGAACGACGCTATCGCCGTCTGCTGCGGGAAAAACATCCCCTGCCGGAGTTGATCCTGATCGACGGCGGAAAGGGACAGCTCAGCACCGCCATGGAGGTGATCCGACAGCTGGGCCTTGAAGAGCGGGTGAGCATTCGGGCCATCGCCAAGCGGCTGGAACTGATTTACCGGCCGGGAGACCCCCTTCCGCTCTATTTGCCCCGCAATTCCGCCGCCCTTCGGCTTCTTCAACATATCCGCAATGAGGCACATCGTTTTGCCATCACCTTTCATCGGCAAACGCGGGACAAAAAAGCCTTGACCACAACCCTGACTGAAATCCCCGGCATCGGCCCTAAGACGGCGGCGCTCCTGCTGCGCACTTTCGGCGGCATTGCACAAATCCTGCGCACCGACGAGACGGAACTGGCCCGCGTCATCGGCCCGGCCCGGGCCCGCGTGCTCCTCACATGGCTCAAAGGAAAACATGAAAACACCTGACCGTCTGCTCCGCCTTGTTGAACGGCGCCTGCGTGACTGGGCGGTGCCCGCCGACGCCCCCTTGCTGGCGGCCGTCAGCGGCGGGCCCGACTCGATGGTGTTGGCGGATGTGTTGCACCGGCTGAGACGCCCTTTGCGGCTGGCACACGTCAACTATCGCCTCCGAAAAGATGAAGCCGATGCCGACGAAGCCCTCGTGCGGCAATGGGCAAAACGGCACGGCATCGCCGCGGACATTCTTCACGCCCCCGCCCCGCCGCCCGACGCTTCCTTTCAAGCCTGGGCCCGCCGTTTCCGATACGACTGGTTTGCCCGCCTCATGGATACCCACGGCATCGCCTATCTGGTCACCGCCCACCACCGCGACGACCTCCTGGAGACCCTTCTGTGGCAATGGATGCACGCCGCCACACCGTGGCACCTCCGCGGCTTTGCACCGCGCACGCCCTTCCGAGGAAAAAACCGCTGGCTGTTGCGCCCGTTTTATACGTTGGCGGCTGACGAAATCCGCGGCTATGCCGCCGAATGCGACGTGCCCTATCGGGAAGACCGTTCCAACCGTTCCATCCGTTACCGCCGGAATTTCCTGCGGCAATACGTCATCCCCCTGCTGAAAAGCATTCAGCCGGGGCTCGCCCGCCATGCGCCGCTGCTGGCCGAAAACAACCGCCAGCTCTTTCAATGGTGGGCCCACAGCGTCCAGCAATGGAAAAAACAGCACGTCCGGGAAACGGAAACAGGGCTGACCATCGAATGGCAAGCCCTCACCGCCCACCCTGCACCCCGGTTGCTGGCAGCCCACCTGCTGGCGCCTTATGGATTTTCGGCGCCGCAGGTGGCCGACCTGTTGAACAGCCGCCAGCCGGGCCGCCGCATTCACACGCAGGAATGGACCGCCGAGCGCACCGCCGCCGAACTGCGGGTATATCCCGCCCAACCCACCGACGACATGGAACGAATCCTGATACACACGCCCCGCATCCGCCGCCTCCAATGGGACGGGTTCCAGCTGACCATCAGCGAGCACCCCGCCCAAGAAATCACTATCACCGCCGACCCATGGACGGCCTTCCTCGATGCCGATGCTATCGCCTATCCATTGACGCTGCGCCGCCCCCGTCCCGGCGATCGTTTCCAGCCGCTGGGCATGGATGCCCGCGTGCTCATCAGCGACTTTTTGACCAATCGAAAAGTCTCCCGCCGCGACAAAGACTGCACGTGGCTGCTGGACACCCCGCAGGGCATCGCCTGGGTCATCGGCCACCGCATCGCCCATTGGGCCCGCATTCAGGCCGATACCCGACGCGTGATAAAAATTCAGGTTCGACCCATCGGATCGTAAGGCACCCACTTTCCAGCCCTGTATTCCCGGGCGTGTTCTACATACACTTGGGCATTGCGGCGGATACGCATCACATCGGCATCGGTAAGCCGGCGCACCACCCGCCCCGGCACGCCCAACACCAGCGAGCGCGGCGGTATGACCTTTCCCTCGGGCACCACGGCCCCCGCCCCGACAATACTCTCCGAGCCGATGACCGCATGATTGAGAATGACGGCCCCCATGCCCACGATCACCCGGTCTTCAATGCGGCAGCCGTGAATGATCGCCCGATGCCCCACCGTAACGTCTTCGCCGATAAAAACGGGCGCCCCAGGATCCACGTGCACCACCGTCCCGTCTTGAATGTTGGAACGTGCGCCGATGGCAATCACGTCATTATCGCCGCGCAACACCGCACCAAACCACACCGAAGCATGATCCCCCAGGCGGACGTCGCCGATTAAAATCGCGCCCGGAGCCACAAAAACGCCCTCGCCTATCGTTGGTTTCTTCATCTTTGCGCCGTAATTACAGACCGATGCAAATTCTGATTACAAACATCGGAAAGCTCTTTCAAACTTACGAAAAAGCACCCGCAGCACCCGTCCGCGGCACCGCGCTCAAAGAGGTCCCCACCGTGGAGAATGCATTTCTGCTCGTCTCGCAAGGGCGCGTGGTGGATTTCGGTCCCATGGAAGCGCTCGATTCGGCCCCCATTGCGATGACCATCGACGCCGGCGGACGCCACGTCCTGCCCACGTGGGTGGACGCCCACACCCACCTGGTTTTTGCCGACACGCGGGAAGAGGAGTTTGTCATGAAACTGCAAGGCAAAACCTACGAAGAGATTGCAGCGGCCGGCGGCGGCATCCTCAACTCGGCCCGGAAACTGGAAGAAACGCCGGAAGAGACGCTTTACGAGCAAGCCCGCCGCCGCATCATCGACCTGATCAGTCTGGGCACCGGCGCACTGGAAATCAAAAGCGGCTACGGCCTCTCACCGGAAGCCGAACTGAAAATGTTGCGCGTCATCCAGCAGCTCAAAAAGACCTTTCCCATTCCCATCAAATCCACCTTCCTGGGCGCCCACGCCTATCCCGCCCGCTTTCGGGACGACCACGAAGGCTACATCCGCCAGATCATCGAAGAGATGCTCCCAGCCGTCGCCGATGAAGGCCTGGCCGACTACGTGGACGTCTTCTGCGACCGCGGCTTTTTCTCGCCCGAAGAAACCGCCCGCATCCTCAAAGCCGCCCGTGAATACGGCCTGCGACCCCGCATCCATGCCAACGAATTGGGACACACCGGCGGCGTGAGGGTGGCCGTAGAACACGGCGCCGCCTCCGTCGATCACCTCGAATACCTCAACGATGAAGAAATCGCCCTCATCTCGCAATCGTCCACCATTCCCATCATGCTGCCCGGCACGGCCTTTTACCTGAACCTTCCCTATCCGCCCGCCCGCAAGATGATCGAAGCCGGCTTGCCCGTGGCCGTTGCCTCCGACTATAATCCGGGCAGTTCCCCCTCCGGCAACATGGCCTTCATGCTTTCGCTGGCCACCACCAAGATGAAAATGCTGCCCGAAGAGGCCCTGCATGCCGTCACCATCAACCCGGCCTTTTCACTGAACATCCAGGACACCCACGGCCACCTCCGGAAAGGCGGACCCGCCAACTTTATCATCACCCGACCGGTGAAGAACCTTGCCTCACTGGCCTATCATTACGCCATGCCCGTGGTGGAAGCCGTCTTTATCGACGGGAAGATCTGGAACGCCCGCCACAACGCCATCACCGCCCAGTGTGCGGATGCCGCCTGTCTGGAATATCCCCGCACGGCGCTCTTTCATTCCCTCCGATAGCCTACACCCACCGCCCCACAATGGGCACGCGGCGCCCGTAGCCAAAGGCCCGATCGGAGACCCGAAAAATGTTCGGGAACTGGTAGCGCTTATATTCATTGCGTTGCACCATCCCCCACACCCGGCGCACCAGCCCCTCGTCATATCCCTGTTGCACCACCTCCTCTACACTCATTTCCTGCTCAATGAGCATGACCAGAATGGGGTCAAGCACCTCATAAGGCGGCAGGGTGTCGGTGTCTTTCTGGTCGGCCTTTAACTCGGCCGAAGGCGGCCGGGTGATGATTTTTTCCGGAATCCAGTCGTGCGCACGATTAATAGCCCGCGCCAGCTGATAGACCTGCGTTTTCAACACGTCGCCGATGACGGACACGCCGCCGGCCATATCGCCGTAAAGGGTGCCGTATCCTACGGCCAGTTCGCTTTTATTAGACGTGTTAAGCATCACGCCGTTTTCCCGATTGGCATAGGCCATCAGGATGGTTTGCCGCAAGCGGGCCTGAATGTTTTCCTCGGTCACATTTCCGGGCAGGCTTCCCCAGTGGGCTTCCAGCTGCCGAAGCATGTTTTCATAGTGCTCATCAATCGAGACCGTCTCGTAGGTCGCGCCCATGCGCTGGTGCAGCTCGGCGACCAGCCGCCACGTGGTTTCCGACGTAAACCGCGAAGGCAGAAAGACAGGCATAACGGCCTCGGGCCCGAGGGCTTCGGCGGCCAGTGCCAACACCACCGCCGAGTCGATGCCGCCGCTGACGCCGACAATGGCCCGCCGGTTCAAGCCCAATTTATCGAAATAGTCCCGCAACGCCATCACCAGCGCCCGCCGGAGGCGGTCGCCGTCATCCGCCACCGAGGGCGCCCGAGAACCTTCCCAACGGTCGCCCTTCTTTTCGACAATCAACAACGCCTCTTCAAAAAAAGGTGCCTGGGCCGTCACAGCGCCGTCGGGCATCATTGCACGCGTTCCGCCGTCAAACAACAAGTGCGTCTGCCCGCCCACCATGCTCACATACAGGAGAGGAAGCCCATAGCGCGCCCCATTGCGCATCAACACCTCTTGCCGGACGGCATCATGCGCCACCGAAAACGGCGACGCCGAAAGGTTGAGCACCAGCGACACGTCCTCCCGGGCAAGGTCATCCATCGGCGAATGCGCATACCGCAGCTCCGGCAACACGTGCCAGATATCCTCACAGATGGTCACACCGATGCGTTCGCCCCCTTTTTCAATGACCAACGGCGCCCGCCCGGGCTCGTAATAGCGGCATTCGTCGAACACATCATAAGAAGGCAACAACTGTTTGTGATAGGTCCGGACCTGTCCGTTTTCCAGATAAAAGGCCGTGTTAAAAAGCCGCCGTCCGTGCGGCGCGGGGTTGCGTTCGATACCGCCCACCACCACACCGATTCCTTCGGGGACGCGTGTGAGCAGGGGCCGGACCGCCTGTTCGCACGCCCGAACAAACGACGGGCGATAGAGCAAATCCAGCGGCGGATAGCCGCACAGCGCCAGTTCGGGAAACACCACCAGGTCGGCCCCCTGCGCGTGCGCCTTTTGCGTAAAGGCCGCTATCTTATCGAGGTTGGCCTGATAGTCGCCGACAACGGTATTGATCTGGGCCAGGGCTATTTTCACCGCATCCGGTATTGAATCATGAGGAGCGCAAAAGTAACCGCAACAAAAAAAGGGGGCCGAAGCCCCCTTTAATTAAGGATATGTGACGAAGTCGGAGATTAAAACAGCACGCCCAACTCCAGTCCGATGCCCATGGGTTTAAAACTCACGGCCTTGGCCGCGGCATTGGACAGCCCGACGCCCCCCTGGGCCAGGTTGTTCGAGATGGTCTTGGTGGTGGTGATATCGGTGAAATAGTTTTCAAACCGCACACCGCCGACCACGGATGTTTTCCCGCCCAGCGAGTATTGCCCGCCGACGGCAATCAGCATGCCCAACCCGACGGGATTGTATTTGAGCGTCAGGTTGTCGTAAGTATTGGAGCCGATGGTGGCGCTTCCTTTGGATTTCACGGCAACGCTCAGCAAGCCGCCGAAGCGGGCGAAATAGGTCATATACCCGATTTCGTTGGTGCGCATAATCATCGAAAAGGGAATGGTCACGTGCTGGAGTTTATGGTTCACCACGGCTTTGGTGGCGCCGTTGGTGTCGGTCACAGAATATTTAAGGCCGTTCATGTGGTGAAAGATGGCCACAGACACGGCATAATTCGGCGAAATCTGTTTTTCTCCATAAAGACCATAACTGAATCCCAACACCATGCCTTCGTTGGCGGCGGTGACCTTGATGTCTTTCGATTCGGCCTTCGCCCAATAGACCACAGGGTTGGCTTTCAGCCCAAACTGAAAGCCCTGGGCCATCAGCGAAGCGGAGAACAGAAAGGGTGCGAAGAGGAGCATCGTAATTTTGCGCATCATCAGTCAGATTGTTTTCGGGCAAAAATATGAAAACCTTTCCCGTTTCCCTTTCTGCGCTCGGTTTTGCATTTGTGATGCTGTGGGGATGTGGCGCTCCCGACCCCGAAGGGTTGCAAGCCGTGCCGGAACCCCAGGTGCACATTCTTCGCTACGACAGCCTGCTGTTCTCCATTCCGCAGGCCCGTTTCTATCAGGAAGCGCCCCGCTTATTTGCACAGTATCCCGTCCCCACCGAAGCCTACATCCAGCATGTGATGGGCTTTCCTACAACCGACTCCTCCATCCTGCCGCGCATCCAGCGCCTGATTTACGACCGCCACAGCCAGACGCTGTTTAAGGACATCCTGACCCGCTATCCTTCCTTGCGCCCGCTGGAAAAGCAACTATCCGACCCCATCCGACGATATATGTTTTACCTGAAAGTGGACACGCCGCCCCACTTCTTCACCTACAACTCCTTTTTCTCCTACGCGGTAATTACTTATGAAGGATGGGTGGGCATCGGTCTGGATATGTTTCTGGGAAAAAACTACCGCTACTATCCCTCCACCATCCGCCACCGGTATCTGATCCGGCGGCGGGAGCCGGCCTATATCCTGCCCAACGTGATGAAGGCGCTGTTTACCGACCGCTTCCCGCCCGACTCGTTTACCGACTACACGTGGATGAGCCGGGCGATTTACGAAGGTAAGATGCTGTATTTCCTCGATCTGACCCTGCCCGACGTGGACGACGCCCTCAAAATTGAATATCAACCTGCCGAATTGGAATGGGTCCACGACAACGAGCGGGAACTGTGGACGTTCCTGGTATCGGAAGAATTGCTCTTTCACAACAAGCCCAAAGCGATCACCCCCTTCTTCAACGAAGCGCCCTTCACCACCTACTCGGGCATCCCATCCGATGCGCCGCCGCGGCTGGGGCAGTGGGTGGGTTGGCAAATCGTCCGCAGTTACATGGAACGCCATCCCGAAGTCAAACCGCTCGACCTCTTTCAGGACAAAGACTACCGCAAGATATTCCAGCAGTCAGGCTACAAACCCGCCACGCGCTATTTCTGAACCGGCCACGCACCACAGCCCGCAGGTTAAAATAAGCCGTATAACAGGGCGATTTTCTGCTTATTTTTACCAAAAAGTGCCAAATAAGAAGATTGCAGACAACCTATTTCAAACAAAGCGAGCCAATTAAGCAGGTTATGATCGGTTTATTTGACATCGGCTGACGCCTACGCCAGCAACACCACCGCCATCACCCCGTAGAGCAACCCCAGCACGCCCATCACGATTTTCCAGAAAGGATGGGCATGCTTGAGCTCCATATATTCCAGCGCAATCGTCATAAACTTCACGTAAGAAATCCCAAAGAGGAATACGACCAGCCGGAAATGCCCGATTTTCCCATAAGCCAATACCACACCAAGCGCGCTAAGGGCCAACAACACCAGCCATGCGATGAGTAAGCTATTCCGCTTCATCCTCAAATCAAATAAAACATGGGGAAAATCAGGATCCAGATGATGTCGCACAAATGCCAGAAAATCCCGCCCATCATCACATCCGACAGCATGGTGTCGGACTGGCGGCGCCTGAGGTACACATACAGGCCCGTTAAAATCAGCACCGCCATCAA
>JALVCQ010000174.1 GCA_027009805.1 Bacteroidota bacterium | reverse complement strand
AAGGCGCTGTGAACATGAACAAATACCATCAGGAGGGGGAGGAATAAATAGGCCAATCGCTGCATTTTCATCGTATTGGGTGGCATTAAAATCGGGCCTCAAACATACGAAACGGCCCGCCCTCCGGCACCACCCGCCGATGGCGGCACCTGCAAAATCAGCGGGGAAAATATGGGAAGGATGTAGGGGGAGCGGTATGCGGCGACCCCTAATATCATTTTACAGCATTCCTTCCACGTGGCTTCGACTCCGCTCGGCCAGCGGATTCTGAATATCAAACACCGATCACTAATTTTTGATTTAAAGTTTTGATTCAACTTGTATTGTTTTTTAAATCGACGTTCGTTAATCAGTGTTCTTCAATCAGCCCGAAAGGGGCCCGTCCAACGAGAAAAAGAAGAAATCCTGACGTTGGCTATATTTGTAATCTTTCGAAAGATCATGTCCTCCGGCTACGGAAACGGCTGGACTGCCATGATGGGAACACATAAAATCATGAGCTTATGAACGCATGGAAGCATGGAAAGAGCATTTTTCTGGTGACGATAATATTGCTGGCGGCGGCCCGCCTCAGCGGACAGGAGAAGCTGGATTTGCTGGGCTATCGCCTGGCCTATCACTGGGACAGCACCTTGCCTTATAATTATACTTTCGGGCCGGCGAAATTCAATGAGGTGTGGGGATGGACGGATACCAACGGGCGGGAATATGCCATTCTGGGGTCGCTGGGGGCCACCTTTTTCTTTGACATTACCAACCCGGACAGCGTTCGGTTGGTGGATATCGAGCAGGGCCGGTTTAATGACTGTATCCATCGTGACTTTAAGACCTATCGGCATTATTGCTACGGCGTGGCCGACGAGGGCAACAGCAGTCTGCAGATATTTGACCTGTCGTATTTGCCCGATTCGGTGCATAAGGTGTATGATTCCAACGCTATCTGTCGGCGCTCGCACAACATCTTTATCGACACATCCAGCGGGTTGCTGTATTTTGCCATTCCCAAGTATAGTGGCGGCTGGGCGTCGGTGGCGGTGGCTTCGCTGGACACGCCGCAGCGGCCGCGTTTGATCAAATACCATTCGTCGGCTGTTTTTGGTGGGGGGCGGGCCCATGATATATTCGTGTATCGGGATACGGCTTTCCTGTCATTGGAAGGGAAAGGGCTGGGCGTCTATGATTTTCGGCAGCCCGATTCGCCCGTCCAGATTGCCACGATTTCCAGCTATCCCGGCAAGGGGTATAATCACAGCTCGTGGACTTCGCCGCGGCGCCGCCTGTTGGTCTTTGCCGACGAAACCCACGGCACGCCGCTGAAACTCTACGACTATTCTAATCCGCAGGCGCCGGTGCTCCGCTCCACGTTCGGGATGAACGATTCGTTGGGATCCATCCCGCACAATCCGTTCGTTGTAGACGACACGCTTGTGTGGGTCAGCTACTATTACGACGGCGTGGTGGCGTTCGATATTTCGGACCCCAATCATCCGCGGGTGGTGTTTCATTACGACACCTATCCCGACAATGATACGGGCGCGGGCGGCACCACCTATCCGATCAACTATGAAGGATGTTGGGGCGTGTATCCCTTTTTCCCATCGGGGACGGTGGTGGCCAGCGATCGGAAATACGGCCTCTTTGTGTTTGTGCCCGACACGGCGCTCATCACCGGCATGCGCCCTTCACAGGCGGGGTTGCTTTCGCTGGACGTCCATCCCAATCCGGCGGCGGAGCAGGTTCGCATCGCTTTCCCGTCCGACCGCCCGCTGCCGCGGCGCCCGTTGGTCATCTATGACGCACAGGGGCGCACCCTCTATGAAGAAAAGCCCGCAGCACGGCACGAGGTAACGGTCTCGGTCGCTCACTGGCCGCCGGGCCGCTATCTGGTGCGATGGGGAAAAGGCGTCGCCGTCTTCCAGAAAGCGCGGTAGGCGCCGGGAGAAATCGTGTGAGGGGCGGAAGGAGGCTGATCATGTAAGTATTGTTCAGTGGTGCAGTCCGCCTGGCGGTGAGGCAATGCTTCTTGATTCTCTTATTTTGCACCAAATCCTGCCCGCCGTATGCAATACTGGATGGTCAAGACCGAACCAGGTGATTACACGTGGGAAGCCTTTGTCAAAGACGGCGTGACGATGTGGGACGGCGTC
>JALVCQ010000173.1 GCA_027009805.1 Bacteroidota bacterium | reverse complement strand
TTTCTCTTTTTGCATCAGGGCATAGACGAGGTTGTGTCGGGCGGCCGAATCGTAAGGGTTGTGCCGGAGGACGTTTTTGTAGGCCTCGATGGCGGGGTCCCATTTTTTTGAGGAAGCAAGGGCGTTTCCGGCATTGTAAAGGGCATAGTAGCCGATGGTGTCGTCGATGCCGACTTGGGCGGCTTGCTGGTAATATTTGACGGCTTCTCCGTGGCGTCCTTGTTGATAGACGGCGTTGCCCAGGTTATAAGCCAGCGTAGCCTGAAGCCGCCGGGCGGTGGTCACAAAGGCGGAGTCGCCGTAGAGCGAATCGGGAAATGCTTCGAGGGCTTTTCGGTAATACACCTCCGCTTCCGAGTAGTTCTCGTCGTAGTAGGCCCGGTTACCTTTCTCAATCAGATCATACGGGAGCGTCTGCGCCAGGGCGCTCCAGGTCAGCCATCCGGCCCATATCAGCCACGTCATCCGCCTCATCGGGTTTTGATTTTAAGGTGGCGCCACCAGCGGCGGGCGTGAGCCGACTCGGCCAGCAGCGAGTCGAGCAGAAAACACAGCATCGCCAGCACCAGCGTGTATTGATAATAAGAGTTGTAGATGGTGGTCTCGTAGGTTTCAAACTTGCCCCGTTCGAGTTGTTGGAGGGCGTGCAGCAGGTCATCCAGCCGGTCGATGGGAAAATATTCTCCGCCCCCTGCACGGGCCACTTTCCTAAGCATCTCGGCATTGAGGCGGCTGATGACCTTGCGTCCTTGGGCGTCGGTTTTATATCCGACGACCCGCCCGTTTCGCATGATGGGCACGGGACCGCCTTCCGGCGTTCCCACGCCCACCGTAAACACTTTGATGCCGGCTTCTCGGGCTCGGGCGGCGGCTTCTTCGGCATCTCCCATGTGGTCTTCCCCGTCCGAGACGATGATGATGGCTTTGCCCCGATCGGAAGGCACGGCTTCAAAACGTTCAACGGCCAGGTCAATGGCCTCGCCGATGGCGGTGCCCGGTGTGGGCACCAACTCGGGACCGGCGGCCTGAATGAGCGTGGCCACGGCACCGTAGTCGATGGTCAACGGCACCTGCACGTAAGCCCGTCCGGCAAAGACAATCAGTCCCACCCGGTCGCCTTTCAGTTGTCGAAGCAATGCCCACAAAAAGCGTCGGGCGCGTTCGAGCCGGTTGGGCGAGACGTCCTGCACCCACATGCTTTTGGAAACATCCAGCGCCAGCATCAAGTCGATGCCTTCCCGCTGCACCTTCTGCTTTTGAAAGCCTTGTTGAAAATTGGCCAGCGACAGCACAAGAAAGAAAAGGCCGAGCAGCGTCAGCGCCGTTTTCCAGCGCCGTCGCGAACGGGATACGCCCTCTATCATCCGCCCGGCCACCGGAGGATCGCCCGCCTGCCGCAGCATCCGACGACGCCACCGTCCCAGCAGCCACACCAGCAGCCATACCGCCGGCACCACCAGCAGCAGCCACAAATACTCCGGATGTTTAAAACGCGTCGCCAACTCCATCACGGCCAATATTTTGCAATAACGGTGTGGACAAATAACATGACCAGCCACACCAGCAGCGCCGCCTTTAACCAGGGCATGAACACGTCGGCGCGGCGGGTCAGCGAGAAAATCTCAAAGCGGGTCTTTTCCATCCGGTCGATTTCGTCGAAAATCGATTGGAGTGACTTTTCATCCGTGGCTCGGAAGTATTGCCCGTCGGTCATCCGGCTGATCTGTTGCAAGAGCGCTTCATCGATTTCGACGGGCATTTGCTGATAGACGGTTCGTCCGTTGATCTGCACGGGATAAGGCGCTGTTCCGCGGGTGCCGACGCCGATGGTATAGACGCGGATGCCCAGGCTTTGGGCCATCTCGCCGGCGGTCAGCGGCGCAATGGCACCGGCGTTGTTGACGCCGTCGGTGAGCAGGATGATGACTTTACTCTGGGCCTTGCTTTCTTTCAGGCGGTCGATGGCGGTGGCCAGCCCCATGCCGATGGCTGTGCCGTCTTCCAGCATGCCGCTGCTGATCTTTTCCAGCATCCGCAAGACCATGTCATGGTCCAGCGTGAGCGGCACCTGCGTGAAACTCTCACCGGCAAAGACCACCAGACCGATGCGATCGCCTTTTCGCTTACGGATAAAGTCCGCCGCCAGTTGTTT
>JALVCQ010000172.1 GCA_027009805.1 Bacteroidota bacterium | reverse complement strand
TGAAAGAAAACGGAAAAGCAGGCTATATCACCCCCAACACATTCTTTCATACCGAGACCGCCAGGGCGCTGAGAAAGCATTTTGAAACCAATCAGAACATCATTCAGATTACCAATTACGGCCATATCCAATTATTCGATGATGCCACCACATACAGCGCAATCGTCATTTTTGACAGAAAACACCATCGCCGATTTTTATATCAACAGGCCATTAACAAAACATCTTTTAAGGAACGGATGATAGACTACGGTGAAATAAAAGGGAAAAAGTTCTGGCAATTATCGGTTAATAAAATCGAAAGCGTCAAAGGCAAACGCCTGGGCGACATTGCCAGAATACACGTCGGAATTACCACACTGGCCGACAAAATCTATATCATGCCTGTTGTTGGACAAGAAGGCGACTATCTGCTTCTTCAATCAAAATACAATGGCATCGTAAAAATTGAAAAAGACATTCTGAAACCAATCATAAAAGCATCCACCCTCAAAAGCCCAAATGAACCCATTAAAGAATATATTCTATTTCCTTACAAAAAAGTAAATGGAAAACACCAGATCATCCCTGAAAATGAATTAAAAGAAAAGTATCCACAGGCCTATCAATACCTTCTGAAAGTCAGGCCAATCCTCGACAAAAGAGACAACGGGAAACCCAATCCCGTGGCCTGGTATGCCTTCGGGCGCACCCAGGGATTAGACACCACCTTCGGAAAAAAGATCCTTTTTTCGCCGATGAACAAAGCACCCAATTTCATTCTTTCCGAAATGGAAGAGGCTACGTTTTATTCCGGATATTGCATTAAGTATGACGGCGATTATGAGTATTTACTCAAACAGCTCAACTCCGAAAGGATGAAAGAATATATCTGCCTGACGGCAAGGGATTTTCGCGGCGGGTGGAAGGCCTACAACAAAAAAATCGTGCAGGAATTCATCATCATATAAAAGTCCCTACTCGATGATCGGCGCCCGTTCGAAGGGGATGGCGGGGTCGAAGATATAGCGGTAGGTGGCCATGGTGCGGTAGGTTTTCATGCCCATGTTCTGGACGATGTAGAGCATTTTCGGGTTAAAGTCGCCCACCCAGTTGGTGATGATCCAGTCGTATTTTCGCTTGGGCACAATGGTCTGTCGGGCGGCATCAACCATGAGGCCTTCAAGACCCTTGCCTTGATGTTCGGGCACCACACCGAAAACCAGGCCCATAATGGTCCGGACGACTTTCTTTATCTTTAAGTAGTAAAAAAACTTCACCTTCCCCCATGTGTCCAGCCGACCGTTAAGGTGGCGCACCACCTCGTTAATCTCGGGGATAGAGATGAAAAAGCCGACAGGGGCGTCTTTGTAATAGGCGAAGTAAATCAGGTCCTCATCGATAATGGGTTTCAGGGCTTTCATGATGGCCATTGCCTGGTCTCGGGTCATCTCTTTCTGGGATTCATGTTTGACCCATGCCTGATTATAGACGCGGCGAAAATCTTCGGCGAAACGGGGAAGCTGTTTCTTGCTGATGGTTGTCACGCGATAATTGGGGTCTTTCCGCAGGCGCTCGGCTTTCTGGATATATTTTTCCGACAGGTCGCTGTTGACGGGACGGCGCAAAATGAATTGTTTGTAAAAGATGCGGAAGCCGTATTCTTCGAAGAAGGAGACGTAATAGTCGGGATTAAAATTCTGGCAGTAATAAGGCGGATCGTCGAAGTTGTCGATGATAAGGCCCCACCATCGGTCTTTTTCGCCGAAGTTGATGGGCCCGTCCATGGCTTTCATGCCACGCGCTTCGAGCCATGCCCGCGCTTGGTCGAAAAGGGCGAAGGCCACTTCTCGGTCGTTGACGGCTTCAAAAAAACCCATGCCGCCGACGGGATAGTCGAATGAATGAGCATATTTTTTCTTGTTGACAAATGCGGCGATGCGTCCGACCACCTCGCCGTTGCGCCGGGCCAGCCACACTTCGGCTTCGCTTCCATGGTCATAAAGGCGATTTTTGGCGGGATCGAAGGTGTCTCGGACGTCCTTATCCAGCGGGCGGATCCACGCGGAGTGATCGCGATAAATCTTCACCGGCAGGTGGAGGAATTCATGCCAGTCGGACTCCGTCCGCACCGGATGCATCTGGATAGCGGCCATATATGGTCTTGATCACGTAAGGGTAGCGTTCTTCATATACCTTCTCGACGATGCGGCGCAATGCTTTCCGAAGGCGTCGGAGGTCGTCTTCCCGCAGGGCGCTCATCAGCAAGGGTGGTTCCGAGGTCCCCAGCACAAAGCGGTTCAGCGCGTTTTCCTCAGGGAGTTGTTCGGCCTGGTCGATTTTGTTGCCGACCATCCACACCACTTTCTGGTCCATGCCCAGCGAATGTAGGATCTCGTTGACGGCCTTAATCTGATCAGGATAAGCTGGGTGCGACATATCCACCACATGAACGATGACGTCGGCCTCCCGGGCTTCCGCCAGCGTCGATTTGAAGCTCTCGACGAGATGGGTGGGCAGCTTGCGGATGAAGCCGACCGTATCGGAAAGCAGGAAGGGGACGCCATCGACCACCACCTGTTTGACGGTGGTGTCGAGGGTGGCGAACAGCTTATTTTCCGCGAGCTTGGCGGCACCGGTGAGGGCATTAAGGATGGTGGTTTTCCCGACGTTGGTATATCCCACCAGCGCCACGCGCACCTTGGCCTGTCGCTGGTTTCGGCGGGTCTTCCGCTGGGTCTGAACGCGCGCCAGGCGTTTTTTGAGCACGGCAATCTGGTTACGGATGATGCGGCGGTCGGTCTCAATTTCTTTTTCGCCGGGGCCGCGCAGTCCGATGCCGCCTTTCTGACGGGAAAGGTGCGTCCACAGACGCGTCAGCCGCGGCAACATATATTGCAATTGGGCCAATTCCACCTGAATACGCGCCTCCGCCGTGCGGGCATGGCGGGCGAAGATGTCCAGGATGACCAGCGTCCGATCCAGTATCTTGCATTCCAGCGTTTGTTCAAGGTTGCGAATTTGAGACGGCGAAAGCTCTTCATCACACACCACCGTGTCGATTTGCTCTTTTTTCACCCTTTCCCGCACCTCGTCGAGGCGCCCTTTTCCCAGAAAGGTGCGTGGATGTGGATGCGGCAATCGTTGAATCACCGAAAAAACGGGGTTCCCGCCTGCGGTGCGCACCAAGAAAGCCAGCTCTTCGAGATGTTCTTCCACGACGCCCTTCGACGTTCGCGGCGGTTTCACCGCCAGTAAAGCCACGCGCTCGACGTCTTTCTTCGACTCGAAACGCCATTTGATGGTTGCCATTCAGTTAAATGCTCGCGGTTCGCTGTTTTTTACGAAAACAAAAATACCCAATCGGACGGGATCGTTACATTTGCAACAGCTAAAACCTGCATGAACCATGAAGCAACTTTTGATTGGGGTTTTCTCCCTCGTGTTGGCATCGGGTGCGTGGGCCCAGAAGGCCAAAACCGCGCCGGCGCCGGACATCTCATTCAAAGTGCTGGAGCACGACTTCGGGGAAGTGATTGAAGGTGAAAAACCTTCCTTTGACTTTGAGTTTACCAACAAGGGCAATGCGCCGCTTATCCTGACGAATGTGCGGGCATCGTGTGGCTGCACCACACCGCACTGGCCGCGTGAGCCCATCAAGCCCGGCGATTCGGCTAAGATCACCGCGGTTTACAACTCCAAAGGGCGGCCGGGCGCCTTTCATAAAAGCATCACCGTGCAAACCAACGACCCCGACGAACGGTTGGTGGTGCTGATTATCAAAGGGACGGTGGTCCGTAAAGGAAAAGCCAAAGGCAAAACCAAGAGCGCACCCAAACCGGTGCAATCGCCGGTGCGGGTCCGATAAGCCCTCCCCCCCTGTGGATGAAAAGCCGGTCGCTCCTGCATGGGAGGGCCGGCTTTTTTATTTTGCCCTTTATTCGAAATGGCATTTCGATGAAAATCTCGCTGGTGGGCTCGGGTAACGTGGCCTGGCATTTAGGAAGCCGCCTTGCAGCCGTCGGCCATGAAATAAAGCAAGTGGCGGCCCGGAATGAAGAAAAAGCCGCCGAGCTGGTTTCGAAGACGGGTGCGTTATTTACCCCTGTGGAAGACGCCCGCTTTGATGAGGAAGACGTGGTGCTGGTGTGTGTGTCGGATCGGGCGTTAGGGCCGCAATGGCGATTGAATGCCGCCCCACCGGTGACGGTGGCGCACACGGCCGGGGCCGTTCCGGCGGCATGGGCCGGCAGTCCGCACGGTCGCAACGCGGCCTTTTATCCTTTTTCTTCTTTCACGCGGGGCATGCCGCTGACCGACCCGCATTTTCCGATTTTCATCACCCCATCGGATCCGCTGAGTCGAGAACGCCTGCATGCGCTGGGCCGGGCGCTGACCGGCAACGTCCACGAAGCCACCGACGACGAACGGGCCCGCTTGCATCTGGCAGGCGTCTTTGTGAACAACTTTGTGACGTATCTGTTAAAAATCGGCTTTTCGTTGCCGCCCGCCACATGGAACCGCGAGGCGGTCTTCCGGCCTATCCTGACGGAAACCATCGAAAAAGCCCTGCGGCTCGGCCCCGAGAAAGCCCTCACAGGCCCCGCCATACGCGGCGACTACCCTACCCTTCAAACCCACCTCCACATGCTGAAAAACATGCCGCAATGGCAGGTCCTCTATCAGCTGATTTCCGAACTCATCGCCGGAGAATAGCTTTTTTACAGAGGAAAACCATCGCCTTATCTTTTGCCGCCCAAAGCTACCGTCATGCCCATCCGCACCACCTGTTTTTGGATAATCGCTGTTTTTTTCATGGCCTTCTCGACGGGACAAGCCCAATCCCAACAACCCAACACCCGGGCCAAATACGACCTGCAAGGCCCCGTCCACACGATGGCGGAAACCGCCTATCAGGCCGTCATGCGCAACGGAAGGGTCCGCAAAGGCCTTCGTAAACGGGACATCATGTTCAACTTCGACGTCCGGGTGACGTTCGACCGTCGGGGCCAGATCCGAAAAGAAGCCAAATATTACTCCCACAACGTGCTGTATGGCATGTCGCAGTTTGAATACGGCCCGGACGGCCGCGTGAAGAAAGAAGTGCTCTACCGACCCGACGGGACGCCGTTCGAAACGGTCATCTACCGCTATGACGAACAGGGACGGGTGGCGGCGAAGATTCATCCCGGGCCGGAGGGCGAGGAAGTGCGCAAGGAAACGTTTCAGTATGACGACCGGGGCCGCCTCATCCGCAAAGAATGGTATGAACGCGGCCGGCGTTACGGACGGGAAGCCTACCGCTACGATGCCGCCGGGCGCCTTATTGAAACACAGACCTACAACCCCGCCCTTCAGCTGATGAGTCGGGAAGTCCGTCATTATACGCCCGCCGGACGGCCCCGGAGAGTGGAACGCTATCAAGGACGGGATCACCTCTTCGAATGGGAAGGCTATCATTATGATGAAAATGGTCGGCCGGCCGCCAAAACGCTATACGATCAGGACTCGGTGCGCATTCGGCAATGGCAATACCGTTACAACAAGCACGGCCATCTTCAAGAGGTGATAGTGCGGGACGCCGACGACCGAGTCGTCGAACGCACCCGCTATGAATATGTGTATGATCGACACGGCAACTGGACGCAGCGGATAGAATACCGGAACGGCCGGCCCCATCTTCTGGTGGAACGGAAACTCACGTATTATCCATAAGAAAAGGCCGGGGCCTTCCCGAAGGGAGGCCCCGGCCGGAGAGAAACAGTGCCCGGAGGGGGAGTCGAACCCCCACGCCCGCAATGGGCACCAGGCCCTCAACCTGGCGCGTCTACCAATTCCGCCATCCGGGCTCGGCTGGCAGCGGTCCCGGCAGGATTCGAACCTGCGGCCGTCGGCTTAGAAGGCCGATGCTCTATCCGGCTGAGCTACGGGACCTCGGCCTTCTGCGGCACGGTCGGGGCGGCAGGATTCGAACCTGCGACCCCCTGCTCCCAAAGCAGGTGCGCTGACCGGGCTGCGCTACGCCCCGTGACCAGCGGAGAGGGAGGGATTCGAACCCTCGGTACCCGATGACGGGTACAACGGCTTAGCAGGCCGCCCCTTTCGACCGCTCAGGCACCTCTCCAAAGGGACGGCAAAGATAACGCCCGCCGTCTTTTTACGGTGGTTTTGGCGTGGTTTTTCAGGTTGTTCCTGATTAATTCGGGTAATTCACGTTTTGAGGCCCCCATGATAAAAAGGGGACGCATGCGCTACCCATTGTGCAAGGGGCCCGGAGGGCGCCGAGCTGCAAAGCGAGGCGGCCCGCCCTTCGACACGCTCAGGGACCGACGCCGCGCACAGAGCGGGAATTGTAGAGGCGATGCATGCATCGCCTCTGTGAGCGGTTGGGGGCGGCGGAGGGATGCGCCCGGAACAAGGACGATTTTATCGACACGCCCTTTCTGTGGCTACCTTTGCAGGTGGACGGACATGCCGCCATGGAATGGGTTTTTCAATGGGATTATCATCTTTTCACCCTCATCAATCAGGCGTGGAGCAGTGCGTTTCTGGATTGGCTGCTGCCGTGGGTGCGGAATAAATATGTGTGGATTCCGCTGTATGCCTTTCTGGCCACGCTGGTGGTGGAGCGCTATCGGCAGGTGTCGTGGTTGGTGTTGTTACTGGGGTTGTTGGCGGTGGCGACCGGAGATCTGGTAAGCAGCCACTGGATTAAGCCGTGGGTGGAGCGGGTGCGGCCGTGTCATCTTTCGGAGGTGCTGCGGGTGGTGGTGCGGGTTCCGTGCGGGCATGGTTTCAGCTTTCCGTCGTCGCATGCGGTGAATCACTTTGTGGTGGCGGTGTTTGTGGGTGACGTATTGCGCCCCTTTTACCGGTGGCTGCGGCCGCTGCTGTGGCTGTGGGCGGCGGCGGTGGCGTATGCACAGGTGTATGTGGGGGTGCATTTTCCGCTGGATGTGGCGGCGGGCATGTTGCTGGGTATCGTCATCGGGCGATTCTTTTCTTTTGCAGCGATGCATTTCCTTAAAACGTTTCAATGGCGGCCCTCTTCCTATTAGCCGGGGGATTGCTGGTGGCGGCGCTGGTGCCCGTGGTGCTTGATCGGCTGCCTGTGCGGCTGCCGCGCGGCGACTTCTGGCTGGCTTTCAGCGGGGCTTTCATCACCACCACGGTGTTGTTGCATCTTTTTCCGGAGTTTCATTTTTCAATTAAGGCGATTCCGTTTGTGGTGGTGGGGTTTTTCGTGCAGTTTTTCATGGAGATGTGGACGCGGGGCATCGAGCACGGGCATGCGGCGGCGTCGCCCATCGTGTCGGGCGGGCGTTTATGGGGGTTGTGGATCGGCCTGCTGGTGCATTCGGTGCTGGAAGGGGTCTCGCTTATTTCGGCCGGCACCCTTCAGGCCGCGGCGGCGGGTGAGATGTATCTGAGCGTGTTGATTCACAAGATACCGGCGGCGCTGATTCTTTACTTTATCCTCAAAGAAAGCGTTGCTTCGGTGAGCCGACGGTGGGGGCTTTTCCTTGCGTTTGCAGCGGCCTCGCCCGTAGGCATGCTGATAGGCTGGGGCATGGTGGACACGCACGTTCAGCTGCTGTGGGCCGTCGGTGCGCTGGTGGTGGGGAGCTTTCTTCACATTGGCACGAGCATGCTCTCGGAAGTAGGACACCATCACCAGCGCTCGCTGTCGAGCATCGCGGCCGTGTTGGTCGGCCTTCTCGTTGCGTGGATGATATAACCCAATCATAAAGCCATGGACAAAACGTATCCTCATCTGGAAGTAACGCCCGACTATTCGGAAGGGGTGGCGCTGGTGCGGCTCAACCGCCCGAAGGTGTTGAATGCGCTGAACTTGCAAGTGATGGCCTCGCTGCGGGCTGCGCTGACCGACCTGGATGCCGACGAAAGCGTTCGGGTGATCGTGCTCACGGGCAACGAGCGGGCTTTTGCGGCGGGCGCCGACATTAAAGAAATGGCCGACCGCAGTGCCATCGACATGCTGGTCATCGACCAGTTCACCACGTGGGATCGGATAAAAAGCGTGAAGAAGCCGCTGATTGCTGCGGTGTCGGGTTTTGCGCTGGGGGGCGGTTGTGAGCTGGCGATGTTGTGCGATATGATAGTGGCTTCGGATACGGCGCGTTTCGGGCAGCCGGAAATCAACATCGGGGTGATGCCGGGGGCGGGGGGCACGCAGCGCCTCACCCGGGCCGTCGGGAAATACCGCGCCATGGAAATGGTCCTCACGGGGCGTTTCATCACCGCCGAGGAGGCCCACCGGGCAGGGCTGGTCAACAAGGTGGTGCCGGTGGAACTATATCTTGAAGAGGCCGTGTCGCTGGCCCGCGAGATCGCCCAAAAGTCGCCGCTGGCGGTGAGGCTGGCCAAGGAAGCGGTGAATTTCGCCTTCCAGTCGTTCCTCAACGAGGGGCTGCATTTCGAGCGGAAAAACTTTTACATGCTCTTTGCGTCGGAAGATCAAAAAGAGGGCATGAAAGCCTTTATGGAAAAAC
>JALVCQ010000171.1 GCA_027009805.1 Bacteroidota bacterium | reverse complement strand
GCGAGCCGGTATGGCTCAGGCTTCATAACTACGGAAGTACGCTGGCTCCTGGCACCACCATCCCTTACAGCGTGCAGGTGGATGGCGGCACACCCTGCATGGACACATTGACCATACCGGCCGGCGGGCTGCCTATTGGTGCCGACACCACCTTCCAAAGCGGCTGTATGGCTGACCTCAGCACGGTGGGGTATCACACCCTGAAGGCCTGGACGTCTTTGTCGGGAGACAGCGACTCCACCAACGATACAACAAACACGCTCATTGTGCACGATCCTGTCATATCGACCTTCCCCTACACGGAGAGTTTCGAGTCGGGAACCGGCGGTTGGCGCGTCGAATCAAATGGCACCACAACGTGGGCCCTCGGTCAGTTGCATGCCACAGCCTCGCCCGGCACCATCGATAGCGCCGCCGAAGGATCCTTTGCATGGGAAACCGACACCACCGGAAACTACAACGCCAGTGAACAGGGATGGGTGCTGAGCCCATGTTTTGATTTCAGCGGCATGACCAATGCCCCGAAACTGACCATATCCGTATGGTGGGATAGCAAGGACGGCCAGGATGGAGGCGCCATTGACACCAGCAGCATATCAGAAAGCAATTGGGGACGACTGGGCCAATACGGCACCTCGAACAACTGGTATAATGACAGCACCATCAGCGGACTGAATTGGAGCGGGAGCCAGCATGGCTGGAGCGGCACGGGCAGCAATAGCAGCGGAGGATGGAGCAATGCATCACACATTATTCCGGAATTTACCGGACGCAGCGGCTATGTGCGTTTCCGGATGTTGTTTGGATCAACGGGAAGCATCTCAGGCGATGGCTTTGCATTCGATCACGTGCGTATCAGCGAGGCGCCGAGGGATGTGGGCGTCAGCGCGGTGGACAGTCCCATCACGGGATGTAATCTGGACAGCATTGAGTCGGTGTGGCTTACCATTTATAACCATGAAACGCCGTTAAGTTCGGGGGCCACCATCCCATACAGCGTGGTGGTGGATGGCGGCATGCCCTGCACAGATACGCTGATTATCGGTGCCGGCGGCCTGGCATGGAAGGCCGACACCACATTTAACAGCGGATGCACCGGAAACTTTAATACTCCTGGAGACCATACAGTGAAAGCCTGGACGGACCTGCCAGGAGACACCAGCAAAGCAAACGACACCACCTCAACCACGGTAACCAACACACGCACCCCACTGGGCACCCATGATATTTTCATCGACGACTTTGAGTGTCCGGACGCGCGCATCACCCAAACACCACAGACATGGATGAGCGGCAACCCGTTGACGCCATGGGAATACACCAACAACAACTATGGCCGCCTGCAAACGGCTTATACCAACTATACGACCGGCGGCGACCGGGCGGTCACGTTCGATGCCGCACCTTCCGGAGGCACGTCCTTTTCCAGCAACTGGATGACGGCAACGCTGGATATGAGCAGTTATGATGCCGCACTCCATCTAATCAAACTGGAATTCCAATGGACAGACCACGGCGATGAAACGCACGCCGGCGACACCATCGCCATTCGGGGAAGCGCATCGGACCGGTGGATTTTAGTGATAGGACTGAATCCCGCCAACAACGCGGATGGCTCATGGAATCAAGGAACGATCAACCTCAGCGATGAACTACAGGCCGCAGGCCAGAATTTTAGCAGCACCTTCCAGATCCGGTTTAGTCAGCACGACAACAATCCGGTCTCGGGAGCCGATCCAGATGGAATCAGCTACGATAATATTCGGGTGTATGAGATGCCGCCGGATGTGGCGGTGACGGCGGTGGACAGTCCGGTGGCCGGATGTGGACTGACAAGCAACGAGCCGGTCTGGCTCACCATCCATAACTACACAGGCTCGCTGGTCGCCGGCACCACCATCCCTTACAGCGTGCAGGTGGACGGCGGCACGCCGTGTATCGATACGTTAATCATACCCGCAGGTGGGCTCGCCATCGGTGCCGACACCACCTTCCAGAGCAGTTGTACGGCCGATCTCAGCACGACGGGCTATCATACCCTGAAAGCCTGGACATCGATGGCGGATGACGCGGACGTAACCAATGACACCGCGAGCCAGACCCTATATAACGATACGTTAATCTCGACATTCCCTTATGTGGAGAGCTTCGAGTCAGGCGTCGGGGGATGGCGGGTAAAAGCAATTGGCACCTCAACGTGGGCCCTCGGTCAGTTACATGCCACAGCATCGCCCGGCACCATCGACACCGCCGCCGACGGCACCTACGCATGGGAAACCAACCCTGCCGGAAGTTATAGCTACTACGAAAAAGGAGGCGTGCTGAGCCCATGCTTTGACTTCAGCGGCATGACCAATGCCCCGAAATTGACCATGGCCGTGTGGTGGGAAAGCAAGGCCAGTCAGGCGGGAGGCGCCATCGACACCGGCGACATATCAGAAAGCAATTGGGGACGCCTGGGCCAATACGGCGACCCGAACAACTGGTATAACGACAATGCCATCATCGGGCTGAACTGGACATGGAATCAACATGGATGGAGCGGCACGGGCAGCAATAGCAGCGGAGGATGGGTCGAGGCTTCGCGCACCATTTCGGAATTTGCTGGACGCAGCGGCTATGTCCGTTTCCGTGTGGTGTTTGGTGCAACGGGAAGCATCTCAGGCGATGGTTTTGCATTCGACCACGTGCGCATCGGAGAGGTGCCGATGGATGTAGGCATCAGCGCGGTGGACAGCCCGGTGGCGGGATGTGGACTGACGGGAAACGAGCCCATCTGGATAACGATCCACAACTACAATACGGCCATAGCGGCGGGGTCGCTGATTCCTTACAGCGTGCAAGTAGATAGCGCTGCGATATGTACGGACACCCTGACGGTGGGCACCGGCGGCCTGGCCAACGGGGCCGACACCACCTTCAACACCGGATGCACAGGCGACTTTAGCACGTTGGGCAACCACACGGTGAAGGCATGGACATATCCAACAAGCGACCAGGACCCCACCAATGACACGACGACCACCGCCATCTTCGCCTTGCCCACTTACAGCACCTTCCCGCACGTGGAAGGCTTTGAGGGCGCACATTACTGGCAATTCGGCGGCACCAACAGCAGTTGGCAAGTGGGCACGCCGTCGGGCGGTGACATCGACGCTCCAGGAGAAGGGGCGCAGTCGTTGCTGACCAACAACGGCTCCGATGCCTACAACAACAGCGAAGAATCGTGGGCGATGAGTCCTTGCTACGATCTCAGCGGGCTGTTCGCCGCCCCCGTCATGAGTTTCCTCCATGCATGGGAAATTGAAAGCAATCAGGACGCAGGATGGGTGGAATACACCACCGACGGCGGCGCCACGTGGACGAAAGTGGGCGTCTGGTACAGCGGTGTAAATTGGTATAATGACGCGGCCAATGATTGGTGGGATGCCACCAACGGCCATGAAGATTGGCACGTGGCGTCCTATGTGTTGGGGGCACCCTGGGGTTCCAGCCATGTGCAATTCCGTTTCCGCCTTTCGACCAATAATTCCGGAACATATGAAGGGATGGCCATTGACCAGTTTTCGATTCTGCCGGGGTGGACGGAGGTGTTCAATCCGTCCGCGCGTCCCTACACGGACTCATCAACGGCCAACCTGAGCGGCAATGGATGGACGAAATACCAGGTGGGCGGCAACGATGTGCTGTGGATCGATCCGAACGGGAACAACCTTGGAAACACAGATATGAAAGTAGAAACCGAGTTCCCGCCGCAGTATTTCCCCAGCGTGAGCCAATATATGACGCCGCGCCATTGGGTGGTGGAACCCACCACGCAGCCGACATCGAACATCACGCTGCGGCTGTTCCTCACCGAGGAAGAATGGGACACCCTCCGAAATCGGGATGCCGACCTGACTAAAGGTATTCACCTGCTGGGCATCACACACTACCACGGCCCCAACGACCACACGCTCTCGTGGAGTGACAACAGCTACACCGGCACGAATAGAGTGTTTATCGATCCGTCGAACATCACGGTCTATCCATGGAACAACGGCTACGGGCTTGAGTTTGACGTTCAGGTGATGAGCCAGTTTGGCGGCAACAGCGGTGCCGGGACGAACACGCCGTTGCCGGTTGAGTTTGCATGGTTCCGGGCCGACCGGGTCGGCAGAGATGCCCTCCTTCGCTGGGCCACCGCTTCCGAGCGGGGCAGCGACCATTTCCGGGTGGAAGTGGCCACAGAAGTGCGTGACGGCAAGCCGGTGTGGCGGCTGTTAGGCACGGTGAAAGCCGCCGGCGAGAGCCGCGAACTGCGGGAATATGAATTTGTGGATCGCGAGCCCAACAAGCGCGGCATGCGCTACTATCGCATCGTGGAAGTGGACGCCGACGGCACCACCACCGAGAGCCCGGTTCGGAAGCTGTTCTTCGACGGCAAGGCAAGCGGCGTAACCGTTCGGCCCAATCCATTCACGGATGCGCTGGAAGTGCTCTTGCCTTCGGGTGAGGGGACGGCGCAGGTGCAGGTCAAAGACGCCCGCGGCGTGACGGTGTGGCGTTCGACGGTGACGCTGGGCGGCGTGGCGCAAACAGCGCGTGTGGATGCTTCCGCCCTGCCGGCGGGCGTTTACATGGTACGGGTGACCACCGCCTCGGGCAGCGAGATCATCAAGGTGGTGAAACGGTAATTCAACGGAAGGGTGCAGCGGTGCTGCGCCCTCGTTGAGGCAGCGGGCCGAGGTGGACAGCCGAGCCCGCAGGGGCACGCCCAAAACATCATTATTTATGTTTTGGTAAACAGCGGTCGGGACGGGGGTTCAGGGAGATGTGTTTTTTTCATCGGAATTGTTGTTAATTTGCAGGCCAATTTTGAACGATCATGGATCCGCGCATTCAAGCATTCGAAGAGCAGTTTCTCCGCAACGATTTGCCCCGATTTGGAGCGGGCGACACGGTGGTGGTTTACTATAAAATTCGGGAAGGCAACAAGGAGCGCATTCAGCCGTTTGAGGGGATTGTGTTGCAGCGTCGGGGGCGGGGTGCTTCCGAGACGGTGACGGTGCGGAAGGTGTCGCACGGCGTGGGCGTGGAGCGGATATTCCCTATCCATTCGCCGCTGATCGAGAAGATTGAGGTGAAGCGTTACGGGCGGGTGCGTCGGGCGCGCATTTTCTATATTCGGAACATCAAAGGGAAGATCAAGATTCGGGAGCATCCGAACAAATACGGTGAGGCCGGAGGGAAATAGCCGCGGCGCCGGGGGATTTTTTCTTTTTGGTGCGTTCGAGCGCCGGGCCGTTAATTTCGCCTGCTTAAATGAACCCTATCGGCATTGATTGACAGCGTTAAGCGGGCGTTTCGCGGGTTTCTGTTTCGGTATCAGGAGGAGGTGTTTCGGGTGCTGAACGTGGTCAGCTTCTTCGTGTCGCTGTTCAGCCTCTTTTTCATTGGTTATTATTATGGTTTTGACGACCCCCGACTGACGCCGCGGGTGGTGTTGGCGGTGGTGAAGGTGTTGCTGTTCTTTTTTGTGGGCAACTATCTGATCCGGCTGTTGATGTCGGCCAATCGGTGGGAGTTCATCATCGACCGGTGGTTCGACGGGCTGCTCACGCTCATTTTCATTTACGATCTGATCAGCCTTTACTGGCTGGGACAGCCGTTGTTTCAGACGATTTTCGAGCAATTGGGCATGCGGACGTTCACGCCGCTTTACATTTTTTTCGTCAACCTCTACCTGCTGTTTTTCGTGGGCAGCGAGTTTGTTCGGTTCAGCGCTTATCTTCCACAGCTGGCGATTTCGCCGCCGCTGCTGATGTTGCTGTCCTTTGTGATGTTGATTTTAGTGGGGACGGGATTGCTGATGTTGCCGGAGATGACGGCCCCGGCGGGCAGTATGCCGCTGGTGGATGCGCTCTTTACGGCCACGAGCGCCAGCTGCGTGACGGGGTTGATCGTAGTGGACACAGCCACCTATTTCACCTTTAAGGGGCAGCTGGTGATTCTGATGCTGATGCAGATCGGAGGCATCAGCATTATCTCATTTGCGTTTTTCTTTGCGTCGATGACGCGGTCGGGCCTGGGGCTGGCGCACCAGCTTTCGATCAAGGAAGTGCTGAACCTGCCGACGCTTCGGATGACGCACCTGATCTTGCGGAAAGTGGTGTTGATCACACTGGGCATCGAGGCGGTGATTGCGGCGTTGATATACGGGATTGTGTCGGGAATGCACCTGCCGATTTCAGAGCCGGTTTTTTTCTCGATTTTTCATGGGGTGTCGGCCTTTTGTAATGCAGGCTTTTCGACGCTGACGGACGGGCTGCATCATGTGGCCGTGCGGCACGTGTATGTGCTTCATCTGATCATTGCGCTGGGCATCATCATCGGGGGGCTGGGATTTTGGACGTTGCTGGACATCGGCACGCCTTCGCGGGTTCGGGAACGTATTCGGTTTCCGTGGAAAGACTGGGACATCAACAGCAAGATTGCGGTTTACACGTCGCTGATGCTCATTGCGGCGGGGGCGGTGGTGTTCTGGATCAGCGAGCGGCACGGGGTGATGGCGGATGCCGATGCGTTGGGGCGTTGGACGATGGCGTTTTTTCAGTCGGTGACCACGCGGACGGCGGGCTTCAACACGGTGGATTTTTCGGCGCTCTCACCGCCGTTTCTGCTGCTGGCCACATTGCTGATGTTCATTGGGGCGTCGTCGGGTTCGACGGGCGGCGGGATTAAGACGTCCACCTTCTGGATCGTGTTCGTGACCGTGTTTTCTTATATTCGAGGAAAACGTCAGGTGGAAATCGGACGGTATTCACTGACGATGGCGCAGATTAACCGGGCGTTTGCCATCCTGTTGTTTGCGGCGGGCTTTATCATGGTCGCCACGCTGGCGTTGACTTTCACGGAGGCGGGGCACGATCCGTTTTCGCTGCTGTTCGAGGAGGTGTCGGCCTTTTGCACGGTGGGTCTTTCGTTGGGGCTCACGCCGACGCTATCGACGGCGGGGAAGCTGATCATCACGGTGTCGATGCTGGTGGGTCGGGTGGGTATTCTCTCCTTTGCGGTGCTGTTGCTGACGCGGCGTCGGCAGGTGCGTCGCCGGTTGCCGGAGGGACATTTTATCATTGGATAATCGAGGGCGGGGTGCGGCGGCAGGCGCCTTGTTCATCGAAGGGGAAAAGTTTTCGCAAAAACGAGACGGGCTCGGCGTCAAACCCCATCTTTGCGGCCATGAGCACCGAGGACATCCTGAAAGGGCTGAATCCGCCACAGCGGGCTG
Source organism: Bacteroidota bacterium (assembly GCA_027009805.1). GTDB lineage: Bacteria > Bacteroidota > Bacteroidia > JAADEI01 > JALVCQ01 > JALVCQ01. The sequence goes on along the minus strand of JALVCQ010000171.1, from coordinate 17,503 downwards.
CGGTGGAACATGGCGGCGGGCCGGCGCTGGTGGTGGCCGGGGCGGGAAGCGGCAAAACACGGGTGCTCACGCATCGGGTGGCCTATCTGCTGTCTCGGGGCGTGTGGCCGGAGAATATTATGGTGGTAACCTTCACCAACAAAGCGGCCAACGAGATGAAGACGCGCATCGCCCGCATGGTGGACGACCTCACCGCGCAAGACCTGTGGATGGGGACGTTTCACTCGGTGGCGGCGCGTATCCTGCGCAAAGACGCCGACAAACTGGGCTATCCGCGCTCGTTCAGCATCTACGACACCAACGACGCCAAAAACGCCGTCAAACGGGTGGTGACCGAACTGAACCTGTCCACCGACCACTACAAGCCGGGCCCTATTCAGTCGCGCATCTCGCTGATGAAAAGTCATTTCATCTCGCCGCAACAATATGCCGCCGACCCGGAGTTGCGCACCGAAGACAAAATCCGCAATCAACCCGAATTTTATCGGGTGTATGAAGCTTATGAAAACCGCTTGTTTCGGGCGGGGGCCATGGATTTCGACGACCTGCTGCTCAAATGGCTGCTGCTGCTGGACCAATATGAAGACATCCTCACACGCTATCAACGGAAGTTCGAGCACATTCTGGTGGATGAATATCAAGACACCAACCTGCTGCAATATCTCATCCTGAAAAAGCTGGCGGCGCATCACCGCAACCTGTTTGTGGTGGGCGACGACGCCCAGAGCATCTACGCCTTTCGGGGTGCCAACTATCACAACATTAAGCTTCTGCAAAAAGATTTTCCCGAAACGAAGATCTATAAGCTCGAACAGAACTATCGCTCTACCGAGACCATCGTGGAAGCGGCGAATCATCTTATCTCGCACAACCCGCAGCTGATCCCCAAACGCCTGTGGTCGGCCCGGGGCAAAGGCGAAAAAATCAAATATTACCCGGCCGCCGATGAGGGTGAGGAGGCCCGCTTTGTGGTGAGCACCATCCAGCAGCTGCACCAATCGGAAGGCTGGCCGTACGCTCAGTTTGCCGTGCTGTATCGGGCCAATTCGCTGTCTCGGGCGTTCGAGGAGGCACTCAGTCGGGAGCGTATTCCCTATCAGATCATCGGCGGTTTTTCATTTTATCAGCGGCAGGAGATCCGCAACGTGCTGGCTTACTGGCGCCTTCTGGTCAACCCTTCCGATGAGGAGGCGCTGATGCGGATCATCAACTTTCCGACGCGGGGCATCGGCAAGACCACGCAAAACAAGCTCTACATCGCCGCTCGGGAACGGGGCGTGCGTCTCTGGGACGTGGTCAAAGACCCGGCGGCCTTTGGGTTGCGCCTACCGAAAGTGGAAGCATTTGCCGCGATGATCGAAAAAGCCCGCCTGTCGGCGGCCGAAGTGCCCGCCGACATCGTGGGCGAGGCCATCCTGAAAGAAAGCGGCCTGTTGCGACACTACTGGGAAGACGGCACCGAAGAAGGCAAAAACCGCATCGAAAACATTCACGAGCTGCTGGACACGCTTCGGTCTTACGTGCAGGAAGCGCCTCCTGATGAGGTGCGCACGCTGGCCGACTTCCTACAAGAGGTGGCGCTGATTACCAACGCCGACGAGAGCGAGGGCGCCGCCGACGGAGTGAAGTTGCTCACCGTTCACAGCGCCAAAGGGCTGGAATTTCGCACCGTCTTCGTGGTGGGCGTGGAGGAAGGATTATTTCCGTCTTCTTTTTCGTGGGGCATTCAGGAAAGCATCGAGGAGGAGCGGCGGCTGTTTTACGTGGCCGTCACGCGGGCGGAAGAGCGGCTTTATCTGACGCGGGCGCACAGCCGCTTTCGGTGGGGCAGCCGCGAACAGACCGAGCCCAGCCGCTTCCTCAAAGAAATCGACCGGTCGCTGATTGAGGTGATTCGCCGACAGCGGCCGCAGTCCGCCCAGCGGACACCCGAACGGGTGTTTCACAGCAAGACGGCCGCCCGGCCGGTGCCCAAAGCCCGGCCTGACTTTGTGGCCGAGCCCATCACGTCGCTGCGGGCGGGCGAGATCATCGAACACGACCGCTTCGGCGTCGGAAAGGTCCTGCATGTGGTCGGGAAGGGCCCCGCGCAAAAAGCAGTTATTAAATTTGACGCTTACGGGCAAAAGACGATTATGATTAAATACGCGAAAATGCGCCGCCATGGTTGAACGCACAGGACTGACATACAACACCGATCGCCCGCCGATTCTTATCCGGGAATACGGCCGGATCATTCAGGAGGTGGTCCACCTGATCCGGCGGATTCCCGACCGAACCGCCCGCAGCCGGGCGGCGGCCCGCGTGGTCAAGATGATGGCGGCGCTGCATCCTAACTTCACCCGCACCGAAGAAAACTGGCATAAGCTGTGGGATCACCTTTTCATCATCGCCGGTTATGACCTCGACATCGATGCGCCCTTTCCGCCGCCGCAACCGGCCGAGAAATTCCCGCCCCAGAAAATCAGCTACCCGACCTACGAGGTGAAATACCGATTTCTTGGCAAAAATGTGGAGTCATTGGTCGAAAAAGCTTTGAAATTGCCCGACCCGGAGATGCAGGCGGAACTGCTTAACATCATTGCAGGTTTTATGCGGATGTCTTACCGGCAATGGAACAAAGACTTTCTTCCAAAGGGCCGGATCTGCCGTTACCTCCACGAATTGTCGGGCGGAAAGTTCGATGAAGCGTGGCTTTGCGAAGTGATTACGCTTTCGGACGAAGACCAGGGCAACAGCGGCTCGGGCCGCAATCGGCATCGTTCCCGTCATCGTTACCGCCGTCGATAAAGGCTGATGGAATACCTTCGGATTCAGGGACCCAACCGGTTGCAGGGCAGCGTGGTGCCCCAGGGCGCCAAGAACGAGGCCTATCAGGTATTGGCGGCTTCGTTGCTGGCCGATGATGTGGTGGAGATCCACAACGTGCCGGACATTCTGGACCTTCGGCGGTTTACCCGCATCCTGGAAGGCTTGGGTTGCCGGATTGAACATCCCGACACCCACACCTACCGGATTGATCCGTCCGGCATCACGCCCGACTTTTTGGCCACGCCGGAATATGCCCGATTGGGCGGGTCTATTCGAGGGTCGCTGATGCTGTTGGGGCCGCTGTTGCGGCGGTTTGAAGAGATTCGGGTGCCGGCGCCCGGCGGCGACAAAATCGGCCGGCGCCGGCCGGACGTTCATTTTGAGGGGCTCAGCAAGTTAGGTGTCGAGACCCGCATCGAACGCAACTGGTATGTCATCCGGCGCACCGGACGGTTGCGCGGGGCGTTTATCTATCTGCCCGAACCTTCCGTCACCGGCACCGCCAACGTGATGATGGCCGCCGCCCACGCCGAAGGAACCACCACCATCTACAACGCCGCCTGCGAGCCTTACATCCAGCAGCTGGGCCGGATGCTCCAGCAGATGGGGGTGTCCATTGATGGGTTGGGCACCAACCACATCGTCATCGAAGGGACGCAGCAATTCGGCGGCGTAACGCACCACTGTCAGCCCGACATGCTGGAAATCGGAAGTTTCATCGGCTTGGCCGCCCTCACCGACTCCGACATCACCATTAAAGGCATCGACCACGAAGCCCTGGGCATCATTCCGCAAACTTTCGAACGCCTCGGCATTCACCTCGAAAAAGGAAAAGACTTTCTGCGCATCCCGCCGCAGGGCATTTACACCATTCGGCCGTCCTACACCGGCGGCATTCCCACCATCTACGACGCGCCGTGGCCCGGCTTTACGCCGGATTTGCTCAGCATCATCCTGGTCACAGCCATTCAGGCGCAGGGCAACCTGCTGGTGCATCAGAAGATGTTCGAAAGTCGGCTGTTTTTCGTGGACAACCTGATCGACATGGGCGCACAGGTGATCCTCTGCGATCCGCATCGGGCGGTGGTGATGGGGTTGGCGCGCAATGCGCCGCTCCACGGCATCAAGATGCGTTCGCCCGACATCCGGGCGGGAGCGGCACTGCTGATTGCCGCACTGGCCGCCGAAGGCGAAAGCGTGATATACAACATCGAGCAAATCGACCGCGGCTACGAACGGTTAGACGAGAAGATTCGGGCGCTCGGCGGGCGGATCGAACGCCTAAAAGAGGAATGAACAGGATGAAAAAAGGAGGACTCCTTCTGGGGCTCGGATGGCTGTTAAGTGGTGCCGTTTTGGGGCAATCCTCGTCCTCGGAAAATGACAGTGTGGTTCACATCGGCGACAAAGTGGTCTTTCACTGGGTCGATACCGCCGGCCGTGAAGTGCGTTCGGACCAGTTTAAGGCCCGGCTGGTGCTGGTGGATTTTTGGGCCTCCTGGTGTCCGGTGTGTCGGACGGAAACGCCCCATCTCTACGCCCTCGCCCGACAATATGCGACCTCTAAGGAGGGCGAAATCCCCGACCTGGTGATTTACCGCGTATCACTGGACGACAACCCCGCGCTTCTGAAAAAAACGCTGCGGGAATGGAACACCGCAGAAGGTGTCGTGAACGTATGGGATTCATTAAGTATGAACACGCCCTGGCGGAAGCGATTAGGGTTTCTGGGCGTGCCGCACAAAATTATTCTCGACACCGAAGGCCGGCTGATGGAAAATGACGTCACCCTTCAAACCGTGCGTCTTTACATCAAAGCAGAAAAAGAACGCCCCAGCCGGCCGTGGTTCAAATTTCTACGGTAGGGGAACAGCGCCCGACGGTGCGTAAATGGCTACTTTTGCATCGTGTAGAAGCGGCCGATTTATGTCTCATCCTGTAAGTAAAACCAAGCCTTTTCAATGGCAACCGGAATGGAATGTCGAGCAACTGGTGGAGGAGTATCGCCTGGCGGTGATCAGTCGGGAAGCCAGTTATTTAGGCCGTAAGGAAGTCCTGACCGGAAAAGCCAAATTCGGCATCTTCGGCGACGGCAAAGAGGTTCCGCAACTGGCGCTGGCCCGTTTTTTCAAAGCAGGCGACTGGCGGTCGGGCTATTATCGCGACCAAACGTGGATGTTTGCCGCCGGCGTGTGCACGGTGCGTCAGTTTTTTGCCCAGCTCTATGCCGACACGGATCTGGCCCATGACCCGATGTCGGGCGGGCGACAGATGAACGCCCACTTTGCTTCCCGTATTCTTACGCCCGAGGGCGAGTGGAAAGACCTGATGACGATGCGGATCACCTCCGCCGACTCGTCGCCCACTTCCAGCCAGATGCCGCGTCTGGTGGGGCTCGGCTATGCCTCCAAACTCTATCGGGAGCTGGAAGACCTCCATGCCATGACCACCTTTTCCAATTACGGCAATGAAATCGCCTGGGGCACCATCGGCAACGCCAGTGCCGCCGAAGGGCTGTTCTGGGAATCGGTGGACGCCATCGGCAATCTGCAGGTGCCGGTCATCCTCTCGATCTGGGACGACGATTACGGCATCTCGGTGCCCAACACCTACCAACACACCAAACACGACATCGGCGAGCTGTTGCAGGGTTTTGCGTATGATCCCGAGAAAAAACAGGGCTATAAACTGTTCCGCGTGCGGTGTTGGGATTATCCCGCACTGCTGGCCGCCTATGCCGAAGCCGAGCATTATGCCCGCCACCACCACATCCCCGCCATCGTGCACGTCATCGAATGCACCCAACCGCAAGGACACTCCACCTCTGGCTCACACGAGCGCTATAAGTCCAAAGAACGCCTCGAATGGGAGCAGGAATATGATTGCATCCGTCAGTTTCGGCAATGGCTGATCAAAGAAAAAATGGCCGATGACGCCACGCTGAGCGCCATCGACAAAGAAGCCAAGGCCTTCGTCCGGCAAGAGCAAAAGGCGGCATGGAAAGATTTCACGCAACCCATCAAGGCCCTCTACCAGGAAGCGGTGAACCGGTTTGAGCGCATCGCCGAAGAAAGCCCGGCCATTGCCGAGACGGTCCGGAAGCGCAGTAAAGCCCTGGAAAAATCGCTGGAAGTGGGGCGACGCCACCTGATGAAGGCCATCCATGACGTGCTGCGCATCAGCCACCGCCATCCTGGGCCGGCCCGCGATGCGCTCGTGGCATGGAAAAACGAGCTGTGGCAGGACAATGAACGGCGTTTCGGGTCGCACCTATATAGTGAGAGCAAGGCATCGATCTTAAAGGTTGAAGCTGTGGCGCCCGAGTATGCCGAGGATGCGCCCATGCTGAACGGCTACGAGATCATCAACCGCTATTTCGACAGCCTGCTGGCACGCGACCCGCGGGTGTTTTTCATCGGCGAAGACGTGGGTCACATCGGCGACGTCAATCAAGGGCTGGCAGGCCTTCAAGCCAAATACGGCCTGTGGCGGGTCACCGACACCGGCATTCGGGAGGCCACCATCGTAGGCCAGGGCATCGGCGCGGCCCTGCGGGGGCTGCGGCCCATCGTAGAGGTGCAATATCTCGACTATCTGCTCTTCGCCCTGCAAACCATGAGCGACGACATCGCCACGATGCTGTGGCGGACCGTGGGCGGGCAAAAGCTGCCGCTGATTGTGCGCACCCGCGGACACCGCCTCGAAGGCATCTGGCACTCGGGCTCGCCCATGGGCGGAATCCTTCACCTGACCCGCGGCATGCGGATTGCTGTGCCGCGCAACTTCGTGCAGGCCGCCGGCATGTATAACGCCGCCATGGCCTCGGATGAACCCGTGCTCATCGTCGAACGCCTCAACGGCTACCGCCTCAAAGAGCGGCTGCCGCGCAACCTCGCCGACATCGTCATTCCCTTCGGCGTGCCCGAGGTGGTCCGCCGGGGCACCGACGTGACCGTGGTCACCTACGGCGCCACCGTGGACATCGCCCTCGACGCCGCCGACAAGCTGGCCGAAGTGGGCGCCGACGTCGAAGTCATCGACGTGCGGACGCTCAATCCGTTCGACGTCAGCGGCATTATCCTGCAATCGCTGAAAAAAACCAATCGCATCGTCTTTGTGGATGAAGACGTCCCCGGCGGTGCCACCGGCTTTATGATGCAGCAAGTGCTCGAACGGGACAAAGGATATTACTGGCTGGATTCGGAGCCGCGCTCAATCCCGGGTGCCGAACACCGCCCGGCGTACGCCTCCGACGGCGACTACTTCTCCAAACCCAACGCCGAACAAATCTTCGAACAGATATACGACCTGCTGAACGAAGCCGACCCGAACCGCTTTCCCGCCCGTTACTAAACCCGTTTTCCCGTGATGGAGCCGTTTATCCAGTGGTTGGCAACCCTGCCCGTTCTCTGGCAGGCGCTGTTGATGGGCCTGTTTACGTGGGCGGTTACGGCGGCCGGCGCCGCCACGATCTTCTTTTTTCGGGGAGTGAACCAGAAACTCCTCGACGCCATGCTGGGATTTGCCGCCGGCGTGATGATTGCCGCCAGTTTCTTCTCGTTGCTGGCTCCCGCCGTAGAGATGGCCGAACAAATGGGCCAGCAACCGTGGCTGACGGTAGGCCTCGGCTTTACCCTCGGCGGAATTGCCATTGCCCTGTTGGACCGCTTCCTGCCTCACCTTCATCCGGGCCTTTCACCGGAACATGCCGAGGGCGTGAAAACCCGATGGCAAAAGAGCGTGTTGTTGGTGCTGGCCATCACCCTTCACAACATTCCCGAGGGGCTGGCGGTGGGCGTTTCCATCGGCGGGGCGGCCGCCGTGGGCACGAAGGCCGCCCTCATCGGCGCCGTGGCGCTGGCCATCGGCATCGGCATTCAAGACTTTCCCGAGGGCGTGGCCGTCTCCTTCCCACTGAGGCGGGAGGGCCTCTCTAAATGGAGAAGCTTTTTCTACGGCCAGTTGTCGGGCGTCGTCGAGCCCATCGGCGCGGTGGTGGGCGCCCTCCTGGTCTATCATGTGGCCGCCCTGCTGCCCTTCGCACTCGCCTTCTCCGCCGCCGCCATGATTTACGTCTGCGTCGAAGAGCTCATCCCCGAGTCGCACCTCGGCGGAAACACCGACCTGGCCACCTACTTCACCCTCCTCGGCTTCCTGGTCATGATGACCCTCGACATTGCGCTGGGGTAGGCGGCAAGAAAGCTTTTCAAGCAGAGAAGAACCATGTTAAGAAAATTTCTGTTCCTATCTCTACAATCATGCGTAGAATAACGCGGCTCCCTACCCACCTGAGGCCTTTCATGAGGACACCTTTAATGTTTTTATACATAATCAATTTTTACTAAAAAACGATTTTATTACCCGCCGGGTTCCAATATCACGGAATTTGTGGTATAACAAGTTTTTGGGTTGTCACTTCCCCGAGGCCCCATACACACAATGGCGGCATCCATTGCCGCAGCAGGCGCCTTTCAGATAGTGATAAAGTTCGGTGAAGACCCAGCGGCCGCCATCGATATAAAAGTGGATGCCTTCCCGAAGCTGGTCGGGAGAAAGCGGCCGGGGAGTTTGCCGCGCCTGTTGGGTCAGGTGTTCGAAATGGCGAAGACAGTCGTTGCAGAGGCATCCCCATCGGGTGCGCCGCAGAAAGTTGCGGGTCTCGGCTGAGAGATTCACCGCAGAGCACGAACACGCTTCCACCGCCTCGGGACGGCATTCCATCTGTTGTCCGCATCGTGGACATGCCGTCTTCATGACCGGCGCTGCTTCATGGCGGCAAAAGTAAAAGCCCCCTGCACGAACTGCTATTTTTACAGGTTCAAAAACGCCCTATGTGTATCATTCTGGATGACAGCCTTTCGTGGCGGTCGATGTTGCCGCTGACCTTTGCCCGGCATGCCGCAGACATTCGATGTGGGATGGTTACCATTGCCCGGCGATGGGCGCGATACACCGGTCAAGCACCACGACTGTTCAGCATTTCTCCTTTTTATCCTTCGGAAATTTCCGAAGGCGGTATTCACGTGGAAGCGGCCTTGCTGGTGAATAAAGAAGGCGCCGAACAGATTCAGGCCTTACGGGAAGGAGAGGCATTGGAATGGAACGGGCGATTGGTGGCCTACCATCATCCGGAGATTCCTTCGCTGGCTGCGGCCGAGGCCCGAAAGGACATACTGACCATTCGTCCCATGGAAGGAAAGGCCTTCCGGCTTTCCCATCCCATCGACATCTTTTTGCAGAACAGCGAATGGATCAAGGAGGACATGGGTCTGCTTTCATTGCACGACATGACGGATGCGCTGCCTTCGGGCGTTTTGGCCGGTGGTTCCGCCGGCATCTGGGCGGAAGGGGCCTGTGTGTTGCGTCCCGGTGTGATCCTCAACAGTGAGGCGGGGCCGATTATCCTGCGGGAGGGGGCCGAAGTGATGGAAGGCGCCGTGCTGCGCGGACCCGTAGTCGTGGGCACGGGCTCCACCATCAAGATGGGAGCGAAAATCTACGGCCCCACCACGGTGGGACCCCGCTGTAAGGTGGGCGGCGAAGTGAGCCGATCGGTCTTTCAAGGCTATGCCAACAAAGCGCACGACGGCTTTTTAGGCGACAGCGTCATCGGCCACTGGTGCAATCTGGGCGCCGACACCAACAACTCCAACCTGAGCAACAACTACGCTCCCGTCAAGGTGTGGTCTTACGTCGAAGAGCGTTTCGTCCGGACACCGCATCAATTTGTGGGGCTCATCCTGGGCGACCATTCCAAAAGCGCCATTAACACCATGTTTAATACCGGCACAGTGGTGGGCTTCTCCAGCAACATCTTTGGGGCCGGATTTCCCCGCAAGTTCATCCCGTCTTTCAGCTGGGGCGGACCGCAGGGCTATAAGACCTATCAGCTCCGGAAAGCCATCGAGACGGCCGAGCGCGTGATGGCCCGCCGCAACCGGCAACTCACCGAACACGACCGGCGCATCTTTGAACGCATCTTTGAATATACGCAAAAATTCAGAAACTACAACCCATGAAACGTCCTTTGATTATCGCCGCCAATCACAAGATGCACTTCGACCGAGAAGCCTTCGAAGCCTATGCTGAAGCGCTGAGCCAACTACTGGAGCCCTGGACGGCGCGATTACGCACGCTGGTGGTGGTGATTCCTTCGTTTCCTCATCTCGACCGGGGGCGGACGCTTTTGCCCGAGATGGTGGCCCTCGGCGGACAGGACTGTCATTGGGCCGAAGAAGGTGCCTACACCGGCGGGGTGTCGGCTGCACAATTGCGCAGCTACGGATGCAGCTATGTCATCATCGGGCATTCCGAACGCCGTCGAGACTACGCCGAGGCCGAGCCGTTGCTCCTGAAAAAAGTCACCGCCGCCTTGCAAGCGGGGCTCACGCCTATTTACTGCTGCGGCGAGACGCTCGAACAACGAGAGGCCGGCGAAGAAAAGGCCGTCGTCACCACCCAGATCGAAGGCGTTTTTGCTGAACTGTCACGCCCCCAAGCGCGTAGCATGATCGTGGCTTACGAACCCGTGTGGGCCATCGGAACCGGAAAAACCGCCACCCCTGAGCAGGCCCAACAAATGCACGCCCATATCCGCCGCACCTTGGCCGCGCTGCACGGAGAAGACATCGCCCAAAAGATTTCCATCCTCTACGGCGGAAGCATCAAACCCCACAATGCCGCCGGCCTCTTCCAACAACCCGACATCGACGGCGGCCTCATCGGAGGGGCCTCCCTTAACCCCGCCGACCTGCTGGCCATAATCGAAGCCGCCCATGAAACCCTATGAATACTGGGAATGGAAGGTGGAAGCCCCCTATCGGGAATGGCTGGCGGCATGGCTGGATGCATTCCCCTTCACGGGCATCGAGGAAACACCCGACGGGCTCCGAGCCTATGCCGACCCGCAACACCCCGTCACCGACTTCCACCTACCCGATTTTCTCCGTGATCACGTGGAATGGGTGGGAAAGGGAACGCTTTCCCCCCGGAACTGGAACGCCCTCTGGGAACAAAACTTCCCGCCGCTGGTGATAAACGACGTGCTGATTTACGCGCCGTTTCATCAGGTGGAGCCCGCCGCCTATCGCCATGCGATCTGCATTGAGCCCGCCATGGCTTTCGGCACCGGCCACCATGCCTCCACGCGGCTGATGCTTCGGCTGATGCGTCACCTTCCGCTGGCCGGGAAGGAAGTCATCGACTGGGGCTGCGGCACGGGCATCCTCGCCATCTATGCCGAGAAGCTCGGCGCCCGAAAAGTGTGGGCGGTCGATAACTACGCCCTCGCCCTCGACAACACCCGTCACAACATGCACCTGAACCGGACCCAACGCATCACGGCGTGCGGCGTGGAACACCTTGCCGACATCCCCGCGGTGGACGTTATCCTTGCCAACATCGAACGAAACACCCTGCTGCAACTGATGAACGATTTCCGGCGCCGCCTCCGCACAGGCGGCCACATCGCCTTCAGCGGCATCATGGCTCAGGACCGCCCGCTGCTCCATGCGGCAGCCCGCTCGGCCGGCTTTGTGATAACTTCCGAACAGGACGAAGCGGAATGGCATGCCTTCACGGCCGTTAAGACCGAAGACACATGATTCGTTACGCACTTCTTTTCATTGCCGTGCTTGGATGGCTTGCAGGCCACAGTCAAAGCCGGCGGGCCCTGCCCACCGACCACAGCGCCTTCCTGAAGCAGTTTCAAAAGAAAATGGCGGAAGCTTCGGGCAATTCCCCCCAAGCGAGAATGGTGGATGACACTACCTACTCAGTCATCGAGGAGCTGACGCTTTTTAATGAGCTATGGAAACAGCAGGTCTTCGAAGGTCTTGAAGACACTTTCATCGCCGTGGTCAACGAAATGATCCGGCGGCGGATGCGGTGGGTACCTGACATTTTTCAGGTGATGCTCATGATGAACATCAGCAGTCGGCTGGGCGTGGACCAACAGCAGACAGGCCAATGGCTCCGTTACATACATCAAGCCCTCAAACAGCGGCATCTTCGCTCATCTGACATTCGGCGCCTGAATCAGACGGCCTATCTATTGCTCAAATACCACATCCTCATCTGGCGCCGTGGGTATCAATGGCGCTTGGGAGACGAGCGATACTCGTGGCAACCCCGACGCCGTGTTGTTCACATCGGCCCCGTAGATTTGTTGGGGACCTCCCCTAACGACACGCTGGTGCTCCATGAGGTGGAAGGTGATTTTGATCCGTTGTCGGGGGTGCTGGAAGGCCGGGGGGGGATTCTCACATGGATACAGTTCAACCGCTATCCCGACGAGATTTCCGCCCGGTTGCCCCGGCATTACCGGATGAATCTCCGGAAGTCCTCTTTTACCATCGATTCGGCGGTGTTGGTGTATCCTGAGCGGCTTCCCCGACCCCTCTTAGGGAAGGTTGAAGCCAAGATATATCTGCAAGGAAGCCGGAAAAAACGGCGTTTTCCACGCTTTCGGTCGTATGAGGCCGAAATGACACTCAAAGACCTCACACCCGGGGTGCATTATATGGGAGGTTTCGGCTTGGAAGGCCTTAGTATCGCCGGCATCGCTACGGAAAACGACCCGGCCCGCATCATCATCGAACGAAACAATCGAAAGGCCGTGGAACTGGCCGCCGAACGGGTCAGGATCCATCCCGACCGGCTGGTCACCGACAAGGCTTTGATGAACATTTATTGGGACGATGAGATCATCACCGGACAGAACGTCAACGCCAAGATATTCTATGACACGCGCAAAGCATCCTTTAACTTAAAGGGTATGGGGGCTTTTCATCCTCCATTATACGATCCTTACCATTCCTTGCTCATCCGGGCCCGATATATGGATTGGGTGCTCGACTCGCCCACCATACACATTCGGGCGCTATACGGAAATATCCGGGAGGTCCATTTTAAGTCCACCTACTATTTCAACCTCAATGAGTATGATCTTTTTCGGGGCATCCTGCCGTATGACCCCGTCCGCAAACTGGTATTGATGGCCCAGCGGCGACAGCGCAACAATTTCGACATTGAAGAGGTGGCCATCGAATTCGGCAACGACACCCGCTATGGCATCATCCCGCTGTTGGTCAACATGGCCAATCAGGGATTGCTGCATTATTCCACCGCCGACAGCACCATCACCATTCTGCCGCGGGCCTTTCACATGGTCAAAGCCAAACAAGGGAAAGTGGATTATGACAACATTCATTTCACCTCTCGGGTGAAACGAGGGACCAATGCCGTCATGGACTGGAACACCCGCGACCTGACAGCCTACGGCGTCTATCAAATTCACATCAGCGACTCACAGGGGGTGGTCTTCTTCCCAAACGGAACCGTGCGGGTCAAAAAACGCCTGCACATGCTTTTCAGCGGCTCATACACAGCTGCGCTGATGAACTTTACCGGAGACAGTTTTTATTTCAATTACGATTCTTTCTACGTGTCAATGCCCGTCATTGATTCCGCCGTATTGTTCTATTACGATACGCTTCCGGACGGTTCCATCGGTCCGATGGCCGTCAACACACCGCTGCAAGACCTCGAAGGGACCCTTTACATCGACTCGCCCAACAATAAGTCCGGCCTGAAAGACAATCCCCGCTACCCCATCTTCATCAGCAAGCAAGGAGGATATGCCTATTATGATGATTCGACCATCGGGGCAGGCGGATACGACCGAGAGAAGGTGTTTTTCGAGCTGTATCCGTTTCAATTGGATTCGCTAAATGCACTGACCGAGGAGTCTTTCGGATTAGCGGGAAAATTTTCCAGTGGCGGCATCTTTCCCGATTTTGAAACGGACCTGATCTTAATGCCCGATCGCTCATTAGGCTTTCGTTATGACGCACCCGCCGAAGGATTTAATCTTTACGGAGAAAAAGGGAAGGGACAACTTACCATCCTGATGGACCGGCAAGGGCTCGGCGGCAACGGAGTCATCGAACACTTGGGCGCCCGTATGCATTCTACAAGATTTTTATTCACCGAAGATTCCGTAATCGGCCATGTAGATTCTTTCTATCTGGCCCATAACACCCGAAATATCTATCCGCTTACGCGGGGGCATGACTTCCCCGTTCGGTGGTATCCAAGGGAGGATACCCTTATCCTGCTGCCGACCTCGGAACACCCCGTCTATGCTTATGAAGACAGCATTCAGCTGGTGGGGAAGGTAGTGATGACGCCGCAGCGGCTTATCAGCTACGGCAAGTTTACGTATCAACGCGCCGAAGTCACCGCCCTGGAATATCTGCATCTCAAACCGACGCAGGTTTCTTCTCCCCGCAGTATTTTCCGGATTCTCACCGACAAAAAGGGAGAGTATGCCATGGAGTCGAAAGACGTCTCTATCACGCTGGATCTGGAGAAAAAATATGCCCGGGCAAAAGCCAATTCCGACACCTCGGTCACCGTGTTCCCCTACAACAAGTTCTCCACCACGGTCCGCAACTATCAGTGGAACCTCAAAGACAACAACATCGTATTCGACGTGCGAGGCACTGCCGACACCAACAATGCATTGTTCACCTCCCTCCTGCCCGAGGCCGGCGGGCTGACCATCAGCTCGCCGTATGCCGTTTACGACATCAACTCATTCCGAATCACAGCCAACGACGTCCGATATATCGAAGTGGACGACAGCTGGGTGATTCCCGACAGCGGGAGAGTGGTGATTGAAAAAGGCGGACGGCTCCCCTTCCTGCACAATGCGGTGATCCTGGCCGACAAGACCCATCAATATCACCGGATCATCCATGCCGACCTGACCATCAAAGGGAAATATGAGATATCCGGGCAAGGGGTGTATCCTTATCAGACGGTGACCGGTGCGGCTTATCAGCTGCCGGTGGGACGCATTTTCATCTCACCGGAGGACAGTCTTCTACGCGCCGACATCACCGTTCCCGACACGATGAATTTCTATCCGCATCCGCGGTTTCAATTCACAGGGACGATGAAAATGGTCTGCGCCCGTCCGGAATTGACGTTTGACGGCTTCTTGCGCACCCGTTCCCGATGGCCTGCAATCACAACGGATTGGCTCCCGCTTCAGGGCGGCATCAACGCACGGCATTTTCGCGTGCCTATTGCTTCTCCGGTGACGTCGAAAGACAACCTCCACCTCCATCATGGTTTCTATCTTGCACCCGACTCGTTCGGGGCTTTCTATCCACGTTTCCTCAAGCCCCTTCTTAATGACGGTGACATCCCGATTGCCACCAGTCCAGAGACTTTTCTCTATTACGACTCGCTTGAACAGGCCTTCCGGATCGAGGACAAACGCTACGACACCCTCGATGAGGGGGTGGACTCGTTCTATTCGTATCGCCTTTCCGCCCTGGAACAAACCGGAGAGGTGACGGTCACGTCTTCCGACATTCACCTTCTGAGCCCCGCCCCGGTGCTCCGGCCTTACATCGGCGGAACCATCCAGCGGGATACGCTTCTCAAAAGATATTACCGCCTCGACCTCTCCGCCGCCTTTGACCTTCCTCTACCGCCGGAGTTGATGACGCTGCTGGGCGACACGCTGGCCAACATCTATTTTCAGGAAGAAACCACACCCGACCTGAGCGACCGGATGTTGTTCTGCCTGAAAAACTGGCTGGCACCGCAACAGCCGCACGTTTACTCGGAACTGATAACCACCCTCACCGAGGAGGAGTTATGGACCCCGCATGAGAATTTTGCCCCTACTTTCATCTTTTCGGAACTGAAAATGATGTGGAACAACGAACTGGGCATGTTCATATCCATCGACACGCCGGGCCTGTCGGGCATGGCGCAAAGCGGCGTGAGTCAGAAGGTATTCGGCTTCGTAGCCATCCGTCCGGCCAACACGAATCCCCTGAATCCCGACCAAGCTCTTTACATCTACTTCGAGCCGTCGCCCACCTTCTGGTTTTTTATTCGGGTGAAAGGAGATGAAGTGGGCATTGTCCTTTCGGATCCGGAACTGCTCGACCAATACACATCCAAGATCAAGAAGCTGAGCAAACGCAAGGCCCGCGTGCGCATCCTCGATTTTGCCGAACGCGACATCGCCGTAGGGCAAATATTGCCGGTTGTTACCAGTTATTACCGACGATATTAACGACAGACCATGACGCAAGCGCTTTTTCTGACTGCGGCCTATTTGCTGGGGTCGATACCCACCGCCGTGTGGCTCAGCCGCCGGCTGGGAAAAGACGTGCGCACCGTGGGCAGCGGCAATGCCGGCGCCACCAACATGCTCCGCACCTTCGGCTGGAAGGTGGGCCTGGCCACCTTTCTCATCGACATGCTGAAAGGCTACGCGGCCGTCCAATGGCCCATATGGGCGGGGTTTGAACTGTCCTCCCCCTGGCAATTAGCCCTTGGAACGGCTGCGGTCATCGGCCACATCTTCCCCATCTGGGCCCGGTTTCGGGGCGGGAAGGGCGTGGCCACCCTGGTGGGCGTGATGCTCGCCCTCGACCCCATAGCGGCGGCCATCACCCTCGGCGGCGTGATCGCCGTGATTGCCCTGAGCCGCTACGTCTCGCTGGGCTCACTGGTGGGCGGGCTCCTCTTCGCCGCCCTCTACGCCTACTTTCACAGCAGCAATCCCACCGCCCGCGGGATCTGGATCCTGCCCGTGATCATCATCATCACCCATCGGGAAAACATCCGCCGACTGCTTCGAGGACAGGAACGAAAGTTGGGGGAAAAGGCGGGGTGAAGGGGGGGCTTTAAACCAAGATTTTTAATTCGCATAATAAGCGAATAGCGTATCAGTAGCAAACTAATACATTTGCAGAAAACATACTTCTATACTCGATGGAGTTTTTGTGGGGGCTTCTATCAGCGCCTTTTAAGCTTTTTGCAGATCATTTGTTCAAGCAGTATGCAAATAGACCAAACTTGAAGATAAGGATGGTGCATGACTCATCCCTTTCCGGACCATTGAGACCAAACGAAGAGAGCCCGCGAGATGAAAAGGGCCATTATATTATTCACTACGGGGATGACCTACCTTGGACATATGAAATTACCTGGAGCTATCGCCTCGAGATAGTGAATAAATCTTCAGAAATTGCTTATGATATGGAGTTATACATTCCTGATAAATTCCGCGATATTACATTTACTGGGGACCTAAACACTCCACTCCGAGAGGCCCAATCAATCGACATAGTTGTCAAATACGTTAAAAGGGTAGAAAGTTCCTATAAAAAAAGAGCTGCTGAGCAAGAAAAATTCCCAAGCGAAATCAAAAATGGGTTTAAAGTAGTGCTAAGATACTCGTCCCAATATGATAAAGTTTTCTACACAAAATTTGAATTAAAAAACGGAGAACAGGTTAATACAAGAATTCGAAGAATCCCAAAAGGATTTTCAAGAGTACAAGTTTATCCCACACCATTCGCAGTTGTGTAAGACAACGTTAACCAAAATACTGTTTGAAAGTTATAAATTGGGTCTTTGAAAAAATGTTGCCCGAAGACCTCGGGGCCAATGTGATATATTACGAGAAGCAAAAAGATGGGATCAAGGTGATTGTCCCCCCCCTGCCTTAGAAGCCCAATTGGGCGGGATGGGCAGCGCCTGATAAAGTGGGGGCTTCCCGCGTGCAGAGATGGAAGAAGGCACGCGGGCATTCTGATAAACGTCAAGTAAATTGAGCAAAATACTTGACTTTTCTGGAGCGGAGGGGAAATAGCGAATG
>JALVCQ010000170.1 GCA_027009805.1 Bacteroidota bacterium | reverse complement strand
CGCCAGCTCGATCTCAAACTCGCCCGGCGTGGCGCTCACAAAGATGGCCTGCGGGATCAGGCTCATAAACTCGTCGAAGTTAAGCGGGCGATTGTCCAGCGCCGACGGCAGCCGAAAGCCGTGTTCGACCAGCACTTTCTTGCGGGCCCGATCGCCTGCATACATCCCGCGCACCTGCGGCAGCGTCACGTGGCTTTCATCTACAATCAACAAAAAGTCGTCCGGGAAATAGTCCAGCAAGCAAAACGGCCGCTGCCCCGGACGGCGCCGATCAAAATAGCGGGAATAGTTTTCGATGCCTGAACAATAGCCCACCTCCCGCATCATATCCAGATCTTCCCGAATGCGAAGCTGCAGCCGTTCCGCCTCCCGATCCTTGCCTTCGGCTATCAGCTCCTTCACCCGCAGGTGCAGGTCTCGCTCGATTTCTTTCAGGGCGCGTTCCATCACGTCCTCGGTCACGGTAAAGATGGAGTTCGGGAAGAAGATAAACCGCTGCAGCGGCTCGATTTTTTTGAGCGTTTCGGGATGCAACAGATAGAGGGCGCTGATGCGGCCTGCATTGTCCCAGGTGATGCGCACGGGCCATTCGCTGTATAGGGAAAAGACCTCCATTGTCCGCCCTGTAATGCGAAAGGTGCCCGGCTCGAGCGCCGCCCGCGCCCGCGAATACATCGACCGCACCAGCCGCCGCATCACCTCCTCCGGCGGAAGCGTGTCGCCCACCGCCACCTCCACCCGCAACGAGCGAAACATCTCCGGATTGCCCAGCCCGTAGATGCAACTCACCGACGCCACCACCAGCACGTCCCGCCGCCCCGACAGCAACGACGACGTCGTCCGAAGACGCAGCTTTTCAATCCGCTCGTTGATGCTGATGTCTTTCTCGATGTAGGTGTCGGTGGCCGGCAGATAGGCTTCGGGCTGATAATAGTCGTAATACGACACAAAATATTCCACTGCATTATGCGGGAAAAACTGCTTAAACTCGCCGTAGAGCTGCGAGACCAGCGTTTTGTTGTGGCTCAACACCAGCGTGGGACGCTGCACCCGCTCGATCACGTTGGCCATCGTGAAGGTCTTGCCCGAGCCCGTCACGCCGAGCAACACCTGATATTTCTCTCCCTGCTCGATGCCGCGCACCAGCGCCTCGATGGCCGCCGGCTGATCGCCGGCCGGTTGGTAAGGCGCTTCTAACTGAAATCTATCGACGGTCATTCGCTCCGAGCAGCATCAGCAGCCGTTTCTTCCAGCCCCGCCAGCGGGAAGGGATACACGGCTTTTAATCGTTGTAAGTCATAATGCACCGTGCGGCCCATCATGCGGATCACTTCGGTGGGAATGCCCCATGAGCGGCCAGTCCAGCGACTCACCGCATCGCTGCCCCATCCGATGGGCCATAGCAACGCCTTCGGCAGGGGGAACCTCGGCGGGCGGGTGTGCATCGCCCGGGCCAGCGCCGTCATCAATTGCCGATAGGTGGTTTCAAAACCCACCACGTTCACGGGCCCGTCCCAGGTCATCGGATGTTGCATCTGATAGACGAAAACCGCCGCCACGTCTTTTGCGTTCACAAATGCGCCGTTTCCCGGTGGATAGAAGGGAAGCCCGGCCGCCACCGCCCGTACCACTTCCAGTGAGCTGCGCCGGCGGTCGCCCCAGCCGAGGATGACCGCCGGACGAATGACCACACCGCCCGCCACCGCCCGATGATATGCCTCGACCAGCCGCTCGGCCCGCCACTTCGATTGTCCATAGTAAGAAAGCACCGACGGCTCCGCCGCCCGGTCTTCCTCACGCAACGGCCGCCCGGGCCGCCGATCCAGCACTGCCACCGAACTGACATAGTGAAACGGCAGCCGATGCACCGCCGCCAGCTCCAGCAAACGGGCCGTCAGCCCCACGTTGACGGCATCCAGCCGCTTCTGATCCGCCGCCGAGAATGAAACCAGCGCCGCCGCATGCACCACTGCCTCACAACCCGCCATATCTTCCGCCTGCAATGCGTTCGCGGGCCCGACCACCCAGCGGATGCGTTCGAGCGCCGCCGGCTTAATGCCATAGCCCCGAAACGTCTTTTGGATCCCTTCCTGTGAAGAAGTGGGCCGCCGCCATGCCACCACCTCCCAGCCCTGTTGCAGCAGATGCGCAAGGATATGACTGCCCAAGAAACCTGTCGCCCCGGTCAGAA
>JALVCQ010000169.1 GCA_027009805.1 Bacteroidota bacterium | reverse complement strand
TCGACGAGCTGCGCCACCTGATGCACTCGGCCAATGAGGTGCTGGGGAAAATCCTGGCCCGAGAAAAAGAACGCACGGGCATTCCGTCGCTCAAGCTGGGCTTTAACAACGTCTTCGGCTATTACCTTGAAGTAACCAACGCCCACAAAGACCGCGTGCCCGCCGAATGGATCCGCAAGCAAACCCTCACCCAGGCCGAACGTTACATCACGCCCGAGCTGAAAACGTGGGAAGAAAAAATCCTCACCGCCAAAGAGAAAGCGCTGGCCCTCGAACAGCGCCTCTTTCAAGTGCTGCTGCGGGAACTGACGGCGATGCTGCCCGACCTGCAATGGAACGCCTCGCTGATGGCCTCGCTGGACGTCCTGCAAGGCTTCGCCGAGACGGCCCGCCGACATCACTACACCCGCCCGCGGATGAGCGAAGCCGAACGCATCGCCATCCGAAAAGGACGCCATCCCGTCATCGAGCAAACGCTCCCGCCCGACCGGGCTTACGTGCCCAACGACCTCTTCATCGACAAAAAGAAACAGCAAATCATCATCCTCACAGGGCCCAACATGTCGGGGAAGTCGGCCTACCTGCGGCAAAATGCCCTGATCCTCATCCTGGCGCAGGCGGGTTCGTTCGTGCCCGCCCAATCGGCCGACCTCGGCATCGTCGATAAAATATTCAGCCGCGTGGGCGCCAGCGACAACATCGCCACGGGCGAATCGACCTTTATGGTGGAGATGAACGAAGCGGCCAACATCCTCAACAACCTCTCCCGGCGCAGCTTTATCATCTTCGACGAAATCGGCCGCGGCACCAGCACCTACGACGGCCTCTCCATCGCCTGGGCCATCACCGAATATCTCCACCAACACCCCCACCGCCCCTTCACGCTCTTCGCCACCCACTATCACGAACTCAACGAGCTGGCCCATCAATACGAACGCATTCACAACTTCCACATCGCCGTGGAAGAAGCTGACGACCGGATCATCTTTCTGCATCGCCTGCTGCCGGGCGGGTCGGCGCAAAGCTTCGGCATCGAGGTGGCGCGGATGGCGGGCGTGCCGCCGTGGGTTATCGACCGAGCCCAGAAGATTCTGGCCCACCTCCAACAAAGCCACGTCATCGAGTCGCCGGGGTCGGTCCAACAGACAGCTCCCAGCCTCTTCGGTGCGGCTCCCAATCCCGAAGTGGAAAAGCTGCTCAACCAATTGCGAAGGCTGGACCCGAACACCCTCTCGCCCATCGAGGCCCTGATGAAATTGCAAGCGCTGGTCAACGCCGCACGGAAGATCAAGTAAGGGGGCAACATGTTTTGACCCTCCTCAGCGAAGCCCGATTGTGAACAAAAAACCAATGAAAGGGAAGCAAGGCAAACCGAAAAAAAGAAAAACGGAAACCAGCACCTTCGGCACGCCGGGGCGGGTCAGCCACGACGCCTCGAAATTTTACGGCAGCCGCCTCTATCAAGGGCTGAACGGCGAGAAAAAGAGCGTGGCGTATGTCGAAAATGCGATCGGCGCAGAGAACCTGAACCGCATCTTTTGCAAGAGCAGCGAGGCGATGACGGAGCTGCCCGATTGCAGCGTGCCTCTGATGGTCACCTCACCGCCCTACAACGTGGGCAAAGACTATGACGAAGACCTCTCGCTGGAAGAATATCGGGCGCTGTTGAGGCGGGTGTTTCAGGAGACCTATCGGGTGCTGGTGCCCGGCGGGCGGGCGGCCATCAACGTGGCCAACCTGGGCCGAAAGCCCTACATCCCGCTTCATAGCTTCATCATCGAGGATATGCACAAGATCGGCTTCCTGATGCGGGGCGAGATCATCTGGGATAAAGGCGCCAGCGCCAGCCCTTCCACCGCCTGGGGAACGTGGATGAAAGCCAACAACCCGGTGTTGCGGGATGTGCACGAATACATCCTGGTCTTTTCCAAAGACACCTTTTCCCGCAAGAACCCCACAAAGCGAAAAAGCACCATCACCAAAGAGGAATTTCTGGAATTTACCAGAAGCGTCTGGCACTTTCCCGCCGAACGGGCCGGCAAGGTGGGCCATCCGGCGCCGTTTCCCGTAGAACTGCCTTACCGCCTGATCCAGCTTTACACCTTCGAAGGCGACGTGGTGCTCGATCCCTTTGCGGGGGCCGGCACCACCTGCCTCGCCGCCTTAAAGACAGCCCGCCGTTACGTCGCCTATGACATCG
>JALVCQ010000168.1 GCA_027009805.1 Bacteroidota bacterium | reverse complement strand
GGCACGCAATTCGAGGCGGCCGCTTTTTCGGGTAAAGAACATCGCGAACACGACAGCGTGGTGCGGCACATCCGCAGCCGCCTTCAGGCGGAAGGCGTGCCGTTTGATGAGGGGGAAACGGAAGTGGTGCGGTCGGGGCGTCTTTTTCATTTGAGGCGTTCGTTTGTCGGTCAGCGGCGGGGCGTTTCGGGGCGGTTGATCACGGCCCTGCATCCCACCCCCGCCGTGGTGGGCATGCCCGTGGAGGCGGCCCAGCGCTTTATCGCGGAGCACGAGCCGCATCCGCGGCGCCTTTATACGGGGCTGGTGGGGCGGTATGCCGAGGCTGAGCCGCAGGTGTGGGTGAACCTGCGCTGTTTTCGGCTCGACTTTCAGGAAGGTCGAGCCACCTTTTACGCCGGCGGCGGCATCACGGCCGAGTCGGTGCCCGCGGCCGAATGGGAAGAAATCCGTCGGAAAATAGACACAATGCAGCGCCCATGGCGGACGATCGGCTGAACCGGATGTATGCCTTTTTGCATCATGCGGTGGACGTGATGGTGCGGCGGGGCATTCGCCATGCGGTGTTGTGTCCGGGGTCGCGGAGTGCGCCGCTGGCCCTGGCGGTGATGCGCCACGGCGGGATGAAATATCACGTGGTGGATGATGAGCGCTCGGGCGGCTACGTGGCGCTGGGCATTGCCCAGGCTTCGCACGAGGGCGTGGTGGTGATTACCACGTCGGGCACGGCGGTGTTGAACCTTGCCCCTGCGATGGCCGAGGCGTTCTATCAGGAGGTGCCGCTGCTGGCATGGACGGCCGACCGCCCACCGCAGGCCTTTGAGGCGGCCGAAAATCAGTCCATCGTGCAGGCGGGCGTGTTCCGCCCCAACGTCAAGGCCGATGATGCCTGGGACGTCGATTTCTTTGAAAAGGATAAAGCCGAACATTCCCTGCGGGTGCTGGCGCGTGTTATTCACGAGATGCTGACGACGCCGCGGGGCGGCGTCCACCTGAATGTGCCCATTGCGGAGCCTTTTTACCCGGAAGAAAATATGCGGCCGCCGGCGGATGCCCTACCCGAACCGCCGCATATTCGGGAAGGGATGGCGGTGCTGTCTCGCCGTCAGGTCTATGATTATGCCCAGAAGCTGATGGCCACCGAACGGGTGCTCGTCATGGTGGGCCATCGCCTGCCGAATTATCCCTTCCGGAAGGCGCTGAAAGCCTTTGCGTATCGCTTTCCGTTTCCGGTGCTGGTGGATCCGCTGTCCAATCATTACCGCGGGCCGTCGGTGATGCTGTTAAATGATGACTTCTGGCGCTGGTTGTCGCCGGCGGCGGAAGCCGACCTGCGGCCCGACCTGCTCATCACCTTTGGCTACCGCTTCCTTTCCAAAGGGGTGCGGCGCTGGTTGCGGCAGCATCCGCCGGCGGCGCACTGGCACGTGGGCAAGATGCCGCATCCGTATGATCCCTTCGGCGTCCTGACTGGCCACATCAAAGTGCACCCGCGGACCTTCTTGCAGCAATTGCGGGAGATGCTCAACGACCAGGATGCCGGCGCCCATGCCGCCTATGGCGAACGGTGGGCGGCGTTGTATCAGCAGTTCGAGCAGAGCCGTGAACAGGGCATCCCGCCTTTAACGCCGGAGGCGCACCTGTTTTTGAGGGTGTTGGCGTTGCTGCCCGAACGCGGCATCCTGCACGTGGGCAACAGCCTGTCGGCGCGGCATCTGGCGCATATGCCGCGGCCCACGCTGGAAAAGCTGGCGGCGTGGGATGTCTTTGCCAACCGCGGGACCAGCGGCATCGACGGCAGCCTCTCCTCGGCGGTGGGTCATGCCCTCACCGGACAGCGCAAGGTGTTCGCCGTGTTGGGTGATCAGAGCTTTTTCTACGACAGCAACGCCTTGTGGCGTGACCGTCTGCCGGAAAACCTGTTTGTGGTGGTCGTGAACAATCACGGTGGCCGCATCTTTGAAATGATCCCGGGGCCGCGGCGGCAGCCCGAACGGACGGCCTACTTCGTCCGGCCGCACCAGCGAAGCATCGCCGGCCTCGTGGAATATTACGGCGGGCGTTATTTCAGAGCCACATCCGAAACGGAAATCACCGAACGATGGCCGGACTTCACCGCCCGCGGGCCGGCTTTTCTGGAAATCGACATCGCACCGTGAAAGAGGGCGTCATCAAATATCGGCTGTTTCACATCGCAGGGCCGTGTGCACCACCGCCGCCGA
>JALVCQ010000167.1 GCA_027009805.1 Bacteroidota bacterium | reverse complement strand
CATCACCTATACCATCTTTGTGGGGATCGGGACGTGGGGGTTGAATAAAACGATTGGCTGGGCTTTCGACATCACCAACTTCGTGTTCTGGGTGGGTATCGGGCATGCCGGGACGCTCATCTCGGCGATTTTGCTGCTGTTTCGGCAACACTGGCGGACGGCTGTGAACCGCTCGGCCGAGGCGATGACTATCTTTGCCGTGATGTGTGCGGGCCTGTTTCCGCTCATTCACATGGGGCGTCCGTGGAACTTTTTCTGGACCTTCCCCGTGCCCAACGACCTCGGTCCGCTGTGGCAGAATTACGTCTCGCCCCTAATGTGGGATGTGTTTGCCATCTCGACCTACTTCACTGTGTCGCTGGTTTTCTGGTATATGGGCCTGATTCCCGACCTGGCCACGATTCGCGACAAAGCCACGGGCAAAATCCGGAAATTCATTTACGGCTTTTTCGCACTGGGCTGGACGGGCCGTGCGAAAGTGTGGCAACGGTTTGAGACGGTGGCGCTGATTCTGGCAGGGTTGGCCACGCCGCTGGTGCTTTCGGTGCACTCGATCGTGAGTTTTGACTTCGCCACCTCGGTGTTGCCCGGGTGGCACACCACCATCTTCCCCCCCTACTTTGTGGCGGGAGCCATCTTCTCGGGCTTTGCCATGGTGTTGACATTGCTCATCATTGCCCGCAAAGCCATGAACCTCGAAAACTATATTACCATCGGCCACCTCGACGTAATGGCACGGGTGATGATGGCCACCGGCTTGATGGTGGGGCTGGCCTACGGCACCGAGTTCTTCATGGCATGGTACAGCGGCAACCCCTATGAACAGTTTATCTTTATCAATCGGGCGTTTGGTCCTTACTGGTGGGCTTACTGGATTATGGTGTCCTGTAACGTTTTCATCCCGCAGCTGATCTGGATTAAGAAGGTGCGCACCACGCCGTGGATGCTGTGGATTCTAACCATCTTCGTGAACATCGGGATGTGGTTCGAGCGGTTTGTGATTATCGTCACATCGCTGCATCGGGACTTTCTGCCTTCGAGCTGGGCGATGTACACGCCCACCGTCGTAGAATGGGCGATCCTGATCGGCGTATTCGGGCTGTTCTTTACCATGTTCTTCCTTTTTATCAAATTCCTGCCCGCCATTGCCATCGCCGAATTGAAAGCCACCTTGAAAATCACGCAGCGGGGCAAACCGTTGGATGCTGTGTGTGGCCGTTCCATCGATTCGGATGTAAAAGAAGATTGTCGGCCGGAAGATATTCCATGGGCGGGACCTGAAAAACTGGCGGAGGCTGTCCATCATCATTAAAAGGACTTATGGCTATGCAAGACTTTAAGAAAAAACTGCTTCGCAAGTTCGTCCGCATGGCGCCGTGTACGGTGGCGGTCTATGACGATGACGACAAGCTGAAAGAAGCGGTGCGTCGAATGAAAGCGGCGAACTTTCAGATTCTGGACGTGCTCACGCCCTTTCCGGTACACGGGCTGGACAAGCTGTTGGGCTATCGGCATACGAAACTGGGTTATGCCGCCTTTTTCTTCGGCATGTTGGGCTTTTCGGTGGCGCTGGCATTGCAGGTGATTACGATGTGGCCCTACTGGCCCGTCAACATCGGGGGGAAACCGTTGCCACCGTTGCCGGCCTACGTGCCCATCACCTTCGAGCTCTCGGTGTTGTTTGCTTCACTGGGAATGGTGGCCGTCTATCTGGTGCGCTCCGGCCTGTTGCCGGGTATGGAGCCGCGCATCTATCATCCGCGTGCCACCGACGACCGCTTTGTGGTGCTGATCAACGAAGCGGGCATGCATGAAGAAATCCGCCGCTTTCTGGAAGAAAACACCGATGTGGAAGAAGTGTCGCAAGATGTGTTTGTCGAACCCAGGGGCGCGATTCCGTTTCCCATTAACCTGAGTAAAATCACGCGTGATGACCTCTAACAATATATTCTTGTCTGTGCTGTCGATGCTCCTGCTGGCTGCTTCGTGCGGCGGCCCGGGGCCGTTGCGAACCGACGAGAACGACCCCGGCGTGGTCTTTGACCCACCAATGTATTGGCAGCCTTCTTATAAGCCTTTACGACAAAGTGGAGAGAATACACTGAATCCTTACGGAGCCAATGTCCGTCCACCGGCGCCGCATACTATCCCTTACGGGAAAAAAGACTTTATCTACCCTTATCCGAATACGACGGCGGGATATGATTCGGCAAAAAAGCACCTCAAAAATCCGTTACCCCTCACAGCCGAAAACCTCAAAGAAGGACAGCGGCTTTACCAGATTTATTGCGTGTACTGTCACGGGGAAAAGGGGGATGCCGATGGGATTCTGGTCCAAAAAGGGAAATACCCGCCGCCGCCGTTGAAGTATAAAGACCGGCCCGACCTGACGGAAGGGTCCATCTTTCACGTGATCACCTACGGCAAAGGGCTGATGGGCAGCCATGCCAGCCAGCTGTGGCCCGAGCAACGCTGGAAGGTGGTGCAATATGTGCAAGCCCTTCAGCATCAAAACGATTCGTTGGCTTCTCAATATTGGTCTCTCTTAAAGTAATTTTCAAAGACAATTCTCATGCAAGCGGTTCTGGCAAGCATACGTAAACTTCTTTCCGGCGTTCCCCTCGACGAACGCTTTGTCTTCACCCGGCGGATGCGCATGTTTCGGGGCGTGTTGATGATTGTGGGGCTTGTGCTCGTGGGCGTCGGCATCGGGATGGACCCGGAAGGATGGCACAGCCCCCGTTTCTGGACGGCCTGGCTGGTCAATCACTGGTATTTCTGGATGGTGGCGCTGGGCGCCCTGTTTTTCATTGCCGTCAATTACGTCACCGAAGGCGGATGGTATGTGCTCCTCAAGCGGGTGTATGAGGCCCTTTCCACCTACGTGTGGGTGGGCGGCATCTTCACTTTTGCGGTGTTGTTGGGCATGCATGCGCTGTATCACTGGACGCATGAACCGCTCGACGAGCTGCTGCAGAAGAAAGTAGCCTACCTGAACGAGTCGGGCTTTATCATGCGGATGATTGTGTATGTGGCGGTCTGGTCGTTTTTTGCATGGCGGTTGCGCTCGTTGTCATTGAAAGAAGATACGGCCGACAATCCGCTGGCGATCTACCACAAGGCCAAGGTCTGGTCGGTGATCTATATCCTCTTGTTCGGCATTACCTTTTCGGTGGCCAGCTGGGATCTGCTCATGTCTCTTGAGCCCCACTGGTATTCGACGATGTATGCCGTGTACACGTTTGCCGGCATGTTCGTGGCGGGCACGGCAAGTGCCATTCTTTTTACCTACTTTCTTAAGCGAAACGGGTATTTGCAACTCGTGAACGAAAACCATTATCACGACCTCGGCAAGTTCCTCTTTGCATTCAGCATTTTCTGGACTTACATCTGGTTCGGCCAGTTTATGCTGATCTGGTATGCCAACATTCCCGAAGAAGTGGCTTATTTCTATCGCCGGCTGGTGGAAGGCGATTATGCGTTTTTGTTCTGGGGCATGCTGGTGATCAACTTCGTGGTGCCGTTTTTGTTCTTGATGCGCAATGACGAGAAGCGCAAACTCAAATGGCTGGCCTTTGTGGCGCTGCTGGTGATGGTGGGCCGCTGGTTCGATGTGTATTTGTTGGTGGTGCCGGGTGTGTTGGGGGCCGACTGGTCGATCGGATTGATGGAGGTGGGCTTCTTCTTGTTTTATCTGGGGCTGCTGGGATATGTGGTGCTGTCGTCGCTGACCAAGGCGCCGCTCTATCCGCAACAGCATCCGTATCTGGTGGAAAGCGTCTATCATGAAGTGCTGGAAGCATAACAACGAAATATAAATACCTTTCATCATGAAAGCATCAGTCATCGGGGCCGGCAATGTGGGCGCCACGTGTGCCAACGTGTTGGCCGCTCGGAATTTCCTCGACGAAGTGGTCTTACTGGACATCAAACCCAACTACGCCGAAGGGAAAGCGCTGGACATCTGGGAGTCTGCGCCGATCCTTGGATTTAACACGCGGGTCAAAGGCGTTACAAACGATTATTCCGCCACGGCGGGTTCGGATGTGGTGGTGATTACTTCGGGCATTCCCCGCAAGCCCGGCATGAGTCGGGACGACCTGATCGCCACCAATGCCAAGATCGTCAAGTCGGTCACCGAGCAGGTGCTGCAACATTCGCCCGATGCCATCTTGATTGTGGTTTCGAACCCGCTGGACGTAATGACTTATACGGCCTACCTGACGGCGAAGAAGCCCTCGCAGAAAGTGTTCGGGATGGCCGGTGTACTGGATACGGCCCGCTATCGGGCGTTCCTGGCAGAGGCCCTCGACGTCTCGCCGCTCGACATTCAGGCGTTGTTGATGGGCGGCCACGGCGATACGATGGTCCCCCTGCCGCGCTACACTACGGTGAGCGGCATTCCCGTAACGGAATTGCTGGATGCCGATACCATCGACCGAATCCTTGAGCGGACCCGAAAAGGCGGCGGGGAAATCGTGAACCTGCTGGGCACCTCGGCATGGTATGCTCCCGGGGCGGCCGCCGCCCAGATGGTGGAAGCCGTCATGCTCAATCAGAAACGCGTCTTTCCCGTGTGTGCCCGCCTTGAAGGACAATACGGCGAAGACGACCTCTATATCGGCGTGCCGGTGAAATTGGGACGGAATGGGATCGAGCAAATTATTGAGGTGTCGTTGACTTCGGAGGAAATGGCCCTCTTTAAGGAGTCCGTCCAGCACGTGCGGTCGGTGATGAGCCGCCTCTCTGACCTTATCGAGCTGTGAGCAGGCGGTTGCTGAAAAAACATCCTTGCCGGTCTCATCCCGCGGGGGTGAGACCGGCTTTTCATTTACATTGTATTTTCGCCCGGTTCATTGGGGTTGAAGCATGGTAAAAGTCGATCAAGCGCTGGTCCGGCGGGTGGCCGACCTGGCCATGTTGGCGCTGGATGATGCGGCCGTGGCGGAGATGGAGCAGTCGCTGGCGCGGATTCTCGCGCTTTGTGAAGGGTTGCAGGCAGTGGATACGGAGGGCGTGGAGCCGCTCTATTTCTTGACGCAGCGCCGAGAGGTGTGGCGGGAAGACGTTCCGGCGGAGCCGCTCCCGAAAGAGAAGGCCGTGATGAACGCACCCGACACCGACGGCGACTATTTCCGCGTGCCCAAAACGGTGATTAAGGAATAGACGGAAGCACCTCCACCCCACGGGGAAACACGATAAAGCCTTTCACCGTGCGGCCGGTCTGCTGGTGAACAAGCTGCATATACGTCTGAATTTGCTTAATGTAAGCGGTGCGCGGCTGGTCGGTGAATTTATAGTCGATGATCACGGCCTCGTTGCGGGTTTTGTGCCAGAGGATACGGTCGAGGATGTGGAGGCGGCCCTCCCTGTCCATCAGCGGATATTCATTGGCCGCATCCCACATGCGTAGGTTGTCCGGCTGATAATAGGGGGCAATCTCGGGCTGAGCGAGCATCGCCCGGAGTTCAGTTTCCGCTTCGGGCACATCATCGAGCGTCCGGATTTTCTGGATGAGGCGGTGACGGCTGATGCCCTTTTTCCTTCCCTGTTGGAACTGGAGCCATTCCGGGAGGCTGCTGGTGAAAAGCTCGGATGTGCGGATGCCGGGATAGTCCGGCCGCCGGTCGGGCAGGGGCCGGATCGGCCGGCTGTGGACCGGGCGGGCCTCCGCATCGCCGCGAAAATCCACCGCCGCCCGAATCGCCGGGGAATAATCGCCCCATTCCCGGGATTGTTGCTCACAATAAAGGGCCAGCAGATCGCCGACGGTCGTTATCTTGTCGGTGGACTTTCCGGCGGGGTTGCGATGCGGCACGGCAATGTGAAGGACAAATCGGGCGCGTGTAAAAGCCACATACAGCAGGTTAAACTGCTCGATCAAGTAAGCGTCTTTCTGGCGTTGCACTTTGGGCCGGAGGTGGGCCGGCAGGATGTTTTCCAATCCTTTTGCATAGGGCAGGGCGGCCTGAAAATCGGGCAGCAGTTCGGGAGAGAGGCCCAGGGCGGGCGCCAGCTCCTTAAAGGGCAGCCATATCATCTGGCTGTTGGGGCCGCCTTTGAGATGGAGGTCCCACGTAGCATTGGGCACGATGACCACCTCGGCGTCGAGTCCTTTGGCTTTGTGAATGGTGAGAATCCGCACGGCGTCGGGCTGGGCGGCAAGCGGCAGGTCGATGGCTTCGCCGCGCCGGTCGAGACGCTCTAATAAGGTTTCCAGCGAACCGTCGGCATCTTTCAGCAGGTCTTGCATGACCTCTTCGAGATAAGAGACGTAAGGGGCGATGGCGGCCTCGGCATGCCATCGCAGGTAATAGGTCCAGGCGCGGAGGTGTTCCAGCGGGTGGGTGGCCGGCGTCTCGGACACTGTTTGATGGGCCTCGTCGATGCGTTGCAACGCCTCTTCAATGGAGATTTCGGGCACGAGGCGATGCCAGAGGGCGGCGGCCTCCATGCGGTGGTGCGCGGCATCTTCGGGATAGGCGCCGAGCCGCAAGACCGCCCTCAACAACTGGATGGGCGGCAGGTTAAGCAACTTAAAAGATGAAGGCGTAACGGCGGGGATGTCCTCCTGTAAGAGCCGCCGGAGCACCTGCTGGGCTTCTTTGTTGTCACGAACCAGCACCATCACCGCTCCCGCCTCGATGCCTTCTTTGAAGGCGTTGCGGATGCGTCCGACCATCCAGTCCATGATAGTGCCCGGGTCGGTGTGGCGTTTTCCGTCTTCGCGATTCAGAAAATCGACCGATACATAGCCGCGTGCATCCTTAAACTTGCCCACTTCTTGCTGGACGTCGGCGTAAACATCAGGCACTGTGGTGTGATGGTCTTGCAATTGTCGGGCGGCCCACGTGAAAAATTGATTGTTGAACGTGATGATGTCGGGAGCGCTTCGCCAGTTGTGGCGCAGCACAGGTGTTTCCAGTCGTCGGCCTTGCTGCCGGGCCTGCTGAATAATCTCATCCATCAGTCGGCTGTCGGCCCCGCGCCAGCCGTAGATGGATTGCTTCTGGTCGCCCACCAACACCACCTCACCGCCCGATGCCAGCGCCTCTTCAACCATGGGCTGGAGGATGTCCCATTGCCGGCGGGACGTGTCTTGAAACTCGTCGATGATGAGCCGCCCGTATCGGATGCCCATTTTTTCATAGACAAACGGAAGCTGATCTTGCACGAGTAGCCGAGACAGAATAAAGGGCGCATCCGCCAGGAAAAGCAGCCGCTCATCGCTTTTGAATTGCCGCATCACAGCGGCCGCGGCGGCCATCATGGCGCCGTGCATGAAATGCCGTTGAATCTGTCGAAGGAGGGCCAACGCCGCCACCGTTTGCCGCAGACTGTCCATCTGTTCTTCCACCCGGTGGGGGAGCCGATCTTGCGCTTTCTTTTTGACAAAGGCGGCGGGCGACCATGTGGTTTTCGACGTCAGGAGGTCTTTTTCGGGTTGTTTTGTGGAGTGTTGAAACAGTTGTTGTTGGCGTGCATTCTGAATGACTTGCCATTCTTTTCGTCGAGGGATGATGTCGTTCTCCGAGATGCCGGCTGCATCCAGCATTTGAAGAATTTCTTCGGCAATGGCGGCGGCGGCTTCGCCCAGCTCCCGATTTCGCTTTTTTAAGGCCGTCAGCCCGTGCAGCAACTGTTTCAGGTCGGCGGGCGACAGGTGCGTCTCCACGAATCCGGCGTCGTAAATAAACTGGATGTTTTCTTGAAGGCTGCGATACATCAGGCGTTCGACATTCCAGTTGTCGCCGGCGTCGAGCTGTTGTTGCAGGAAATCACTGACGAGTTTCCGGAGGGCGGCGTTTTGCTGAACGAGCCGGAAAAAGCGCTGCGTCAGCTCGGGGAGCCGGAGCGTCCAATCGATTTCGAGCCGCTGATAACTGGACAGTCCCAACTCGTGCAGGAAGGCTTCGATCATGCGTTGATAAAACGCATCGAGGGTGCTCACAGCGAAGAGCTCGTAGTTGGCCAGAATCCGGCGGTATAGCGGATGAGCTTTGAGCTGGTTGAGGATGCGGTCTTTCATCTCATAGGCGGCCTTGTTGGTGAAGGTCAGCGCCAGGATGGCATGGAAGGGCACCGGCGGGTGAGTGTCCAGCACCCATCGCAGATATTCTTCCATGATGCGATGGGTCTTGCCGGCGCCCGCCGAGGCGCGAATCATCGAGAGCACGGCCGCACGGTCGGTCATGGGTGTTGTCAGCAGGTGATCAAGAATACGAAAAATCGGGCGGAAAGACGGGCCGAGGCATAAAACGCATCATGGACGCGGAGCGGGGCTGGGTGCTTGCAGCCAGCGGTGGATGGTGTGAGCCAGGCGGGCATAGGTTTGTTCCCGGGTGTAATGCTTTGTGACAAGTGCACGGGCCTGCGTGCTTACGGCGGAGAGCCGTTCGGGATGGGCGAGCAGGTGGCGCAGCCGCTGGGTCCATTCTTGTGGCGCTTTCATGTCGGGCATGGCGATGTAATGGCGGTCTTTTGTCCATTCCATGCCCCAGAAGGCATCAGGCGATGCGGCAATGGGCACGCCGAGGGCGGCCAGTTCGAGGGCCCGAAGCCGGAAGCCGTAGCGTCCTTCCCACGGCAGAAGGGCCAGCGTCATGTCGGCTGTTTGGCGTTGCATTTGAGAAACGGGCAGGAAACCGTGTCCGATGATGCCGCGGTCGGGGGTGTGGAGGGTGTCGGTTCCTTTTCCGATCAGGTGCAGTTCGATGTCTGGAAAGGCCGTGCGAAGCGCCGGCATAAGGGTGATGAGGAAGCGGATATGCTGTTGATTGCGGGCGGAGA
>JALVCQ010000166.1 GCA_027009805.1 Bacteroidota bacterium | reverse complement strand
GTCACCCCGCATGATGCCCGCCCATTGTTCGGCGCTCATCGCCGAGGTGCCGCTGTCGGTGAGCAGGTCGATGATCACTTCATCCGAATGCAACAAAAAGGGATTGTAATGCGCCTGCTGCAGATATTCCTCACGCTCGGCCTCGGTGCTCAAATAGATGGGCTCCACGGACTTAATCTTAAAGGGCTCGATGATGGTGCGATGTTTCATAATGCCTTTTTAAGGGATGGCTTCTTCTTCAACCTCCGGCTTCACGGCGGGCACCACCGGCCGTGAGGCCGCCCGCCATGCCCGCCATGCGATGCGGATAAACACGTAGATCAACAGAAAGCTCGCCGCATACGAAACCCACAATGCATTCCCCACCTTATGGCGATAAACGGCCCATTCCAGCCCCTTACCCCAGCCGTAATAGGCCTTGACGGCGCCCGCCAGCAAGAAACCCGCCCAGAAAAAGGCCAGCCCCACATTGAACATCCGCACGGAATGGCGGGCAAAACCAGCGGAAAGGCGACGTCCTTCTTTTTCCAGCACGTAAAACAGCGCCGCCAACAAGATGGGGGTGTTGATGCCGATGGTGGTGCCCATGGCATGTGCCACGGTAAAATGCGTGCCGTGCGTGTAAAGGTTGACGACCGGCACCGAGATGGCGATGGCCAGGATGAGGTTGACGAAAATCCACCGCTCGGTGGTATGCAACCACCGGAGCGTGCCGTGAAAAGCGGATGCGTCCGGCGGTGTCGACGATTGCCGCCACTGGGCGATCATGCGGGCCAGCACGATGAGTTCGGTCATGCTGACGGCATACGCCAGCCCGCGAATCCACGTGGCGTTGGGCACCGGATATACATGATGCGCCCATCCGAAGATCAGGTTGACCAGCCCCAACAGATACAGCCACCACCCCACCGGCGAACAGGCGACGCGCCGACCGCCGGCGGTGTGCGCCATCAGATAGAGCGACGTCCCATACAGGAACATATTCCACGACCCCACCAGCGCCCCCTGGGCTTTCCATTGCACGGTGATGTCCCGCACCACGGTCTTGCCCCAGAAGGGAAACATCCACAAGTAGGTTTCGATAAATGTGAAAGTGAAAAAAATCCAGCCCGTCAGCCACATCCACCAATAGGTGGGCCAGCGGGTAAAATGACCGGTGTCCTCACAGCAATGCGTGCGCTGAATATGACGCCCGTAACGAATGAGTACGCCGCCGAAAAACAGCCACAACGCCAATATCGCCGTCGCCAACACCGGCGGAAACGCCCAGTATTCCCGACCGCCGTAGATATTTACGGTATAGGCGGTCATGATGGCCAGCCCCACCAGCGCATATCCCGCCCAATGCACCCACAGCCAACGATGCGGCAGCGGCCGACCCGTCAACTCCCGCAGGGCATAATAGACGAACCCGATGATGCCCGCAAACAGCCAGCCCACCGCCAGCGACACATGCATCGGCCGCAGCATCCGAAAGGGCAGCACATCCCGCAGCCACTGCGGAAGCTCAAAAGAAAGCAGCGCCAGATTGCCCAGCAACACCGACACCACCAGTGCCCCCAGGCCCAGCGCAAAAAAAGCCGGCGAAGGATTACGGGTCATAGGGTTTTACATCATACATGCCCCAGCCGACGCGTTGGGGCGCACGCACGGGAAACGTCCCCGACCGGTTAACCTGCTTCAGGAAAGCTATCACCGCCGCCGTTTCCGCATCCGTCAAGCCCATGGCCGGCATCCGCGGCGTGCCGTAGCGGATAATCGCCCGCACCACGGCTTCGTCCCGCCGTCCCATTACATTGGTCAGGTCGGGCCCCATATAGCCGCCCAGCCCATAGAGCTGATGGCAGGCCACGCAGTTGTAGCGCTGATACACCAACTTGCCCTCCCACGCCGGCGAATCCAGCGGCGCCTCATCAATCGGCGGCGCCGAATACACCCGCCACGAATAGACCGCCGCCACCATCACAAACATCCCCAGCACAAGCCACAACAAGCGGTAGGAGTCCACACGCATCGCTTTCCAGAAGTTTTCCGGTCACGGCAAAGATGATGCATCCCATGGTTTCCGCTTCTTCACTGCGCTTATTTTGAAAAGTCCAAAAAAGCCATATTTTCATAGCCTTTGGGCGTGCCCCTCCGGCCCTGCCGGGCCTTCGGGTCGGGCCCCTGCGGGCTCGGTGGTTCCTGAGTTTGTCGAAGGGCTCTTCGCCTCGGCCCGCCCCTCATCCCACTCCACACCCTGCGCCCCCCGCGTGGCTTC
>JALVCQ010000165.1 GCA_027009805.1 Bacteroidota bacterium | reverse complement strand
GGCCAGATTAAATTGCAGATTCGGGGCGGGCAGGCCAGTCCGGCCCCGCCAATCGGTCCGGCGTTGGGTGCGCGGGGGGTCAATATTATGGAGTTCTGCAAAGCCTTTAACGCCCGTACCCAAGATCGGGCCGGCAAGCTATTGCCGGTCATCATTACCGTCTATGCCGACAAGTCGTTTGACTTTATCATCAAGCAACCGCCTATGTCGGCCTTGCTGATGGAAGCCGCCCGCCTTAAAAAAGGCTCTTCGGTGCCCAACCGAGACAAGGTGGCAAAGCTGACATGGGAGCAGGTGGCCACCATTGCTCAGGAGAAAATGCCTGACCTGAACACCAAGAAGCTCCATTCTGCGATGAAAATGGTGGCCGGCACGGCGCGCAGCATGGGCATTGACATCGAAGGAACCCCTCCGTGGGAAAACAACAATTAAGCATCATGGCCCGAGTTCCGAAAAAACGTTTGAAGGCCTTGTCAAAACTGGAAAAGGGGCGTCTTTATCCCATTGACGAAGCCCTTGATTTGCTCAAAGACAAGGAGTTTACCTACGTCGGTTTCGACGCATCGGTGGACATAGATATGCATCTGGGCGTGGATCCGCGCAAACCCAACCAGATGGTGCGGGGCACGGTGACGCTGCCGCACGGGACGGGGCGCGCCGTGCGTGTGCTGGCGCTGGTGGGGCCCGAGCAGGCGGCCGACGCCGAAGCCGCCGGCGCCGATTACGTAGGCCTGGACGAGTATATCGACAAGATTCAGCAGGGTTGGTTCGACTTCGACGTCATCGTCACCACCCCCGACGTGATGCCGCGCATCGCCCGACTGGGGCGTATCCTCGGCCCCCGCGGGTTGATGCCCAATCCCAAGGCCGGAACCGTCACCACCAAGGTCAAAGACACCATCAACGAGCTCAAACGCGGGAAAATTGAATTTAAGGTGGACCGCTACGGCATCATCCACAACTCCGTCGGCCGGGTGTCGATGCCGAAGGCGGCCCTGAAAGAAAATATCCGGGACTTTGTGCGGACTATCCTGCGCAGCAAACCCTCCGCCACCAAAGGCACCTACGTCAAATCGGTGACCCTGTCTTCGACCATGAGCCCGGGAATCGACATCGACCTGAAATCCGTTTCTTAAATCTGACCTGTTATGATTCCCAAACATAAAAAAGTTGAGATCGTTGAGCAGCTGGGTGAAGCCCTGCGGGCCCATCCCGATTTTTATGTCGCCGACTTCTCCCGCCTGTCGGCCCCGCAGATGAGCCGGGTGCGGATGGAAAGCTATGACCAGGCGATTACGATCAAAGTGGTCAAAAACACCTTGTTAAGGCGGGCGCTGGAAAAAGCCGGCTACGATCCGGACATGCTGGCGCCGGTGCTGGAAGGACCTTCGGCGGTGATTTACGGCGAGAGTGCCACGGCTCCGGCACGCTTTTTTAAGAAGCTTCAGAAGGAATATCCCCAGGTCGAGTTTAAGGGGGCGCATGTGTATGAGGGCGTTTACATCGGCAAGGATCAGCTCGATCGGCTGGCGTCGTTGAAGTCTCGCGAAGAGCTCATCGGCGACATCGTGCTGGCGTTGCAGGCGCCCATGCGCAACGTGCTCGGCTCCCTCCAGTCGGCGGGGCAAAAAATTGCCGGCATTCTAAAAACGCTTTCCGAAAAGGACCAATCATAAACCCCATAAAAACGAAGAACAATGGCAGATCTCAAAGAAATCGCGGAGCAGCTTGTTAACCTGACGGTTAAAGAGGTTCAGGAGCTGGCGGATATCCTCAAAGAAGAATACGGCATCGAGCCGGCTGCGGCACCCGTGGCCGTGGCGGCGCCGGCCGGCGGAGACGGCGGCGGAGAAGCGGCCGCCGAACAGACCGAGT
This sequence comes from Bacteroidota bacterium, assembly GCA_027009805.1. Taxonomy (GTDB): domain Bacteria; phylum Bacteroidota; class Bacteroidia; order JAADEI01; family JALVCQ01; genus JALVCQ01. Next base: position 6,938 of record JALVCQ010000165.1, on the reverse strand, counting down.
TTGACGTGATCCTGAAATCCCCCGGCGGGGCCAAACTCAAAGTCGTGAAAGCGGTGAAAGAAATCACCGGCCTCGGCTTGAAAGACGCCAAAGCATTGGTGGACGAAGCGCCTAAAGCCGTCAAAGAAAAGGTCTCGAAAGAAGAGGCCGAACAAATTAAAGCCCAACTCGAAGAAGTCGGCGCCGAGGTTGAAATTAAGTAGCTTTTCCGCAGTTGCATCGGCAGCTCGCGCGCGCTTTTTAGCAGGGATGACCGGCCAATCCGACCGGTCATCCTCTTGCTGTATCTTGTCGTGCGATCCACGCATCGCACCCAAAAACAATTAACGAATGTCAAAGGGCAACAACACTTCTTCGCCGGTCTTGCAAGAGGCGGAACTGAAAAAATATTCCTTAACTCCCACCGGAAGGGTGTCTTTCTCGAAAGTCAAACATCGGCTTGACTATCCGGACTTTCTGGACGTGCAGCTTAAGTCCTTCCGGGAGTTCTTCCAGCTGGATGCGCCCGCTCATCAACGAAAAGAACAGGGGTTATATCAGGTATTTTCCAATACTTTTCCGATTACGGACTCGAAAGAGACCTACGTATTGGAGTTCATCGACTACTTTGTGGAGCCGCCGGCTTATACGCCGGAGGAATGCCGGTTGCGCGGCCAGACCTACGGTGTGAGCCTGAAAGCCCGCCTGAAGCTGTATTGCACCGATGAAGAGCACGAAGACTTTGAAACACAGGTCCAGGACGTATTTCTGGGGCGCATTCCCTACATGACCCCCTGGGGCACATTCATCATCAACGGCACCGAACGGGTGGTGGTGTCGCAGATACACCGCTCGCCGGGGGTGTATTTCAAATATTCCTTTCACGCAAAAGGGGCCCGAATCTACTCCGCCCGAGTGGCGCCGTTTAAGGGGACGTGGATCGAGTTTTCCACCGACATCAACAACGTGATGTTCGCCTACATCGACCGGAAGAAAAAAGTCCCCGTCACCACCCTGTTGCGCGCCATCGGCTACGAGACCGACGAAGACATCCTGAACATCTTCGGCATCGCCGAACGGGTCAGGGCCACGCGGGCGAACCTGCGGAAAGTCCTCGGACGGAAATTGGCCGCACCCGTATTGGGACGCTGGATCGAAGACTTTGTGGATGAAGACACCGGCGAAGTGAACTCCATCGAACGGGTGGAAGTGATCCTTGACCGGAACGTGATTCTGGAAGAAGAACATATCCCTAAAATTCTCGATGCCGGCGTGGACGCCGTCGTCCTTTACAAGGACGAATCGGCCATGGCGGAATATGAGCTGATTCTCAACACACTGGAAAAAGACCCATCCACCTCGAAGCGGACGGCGCTGGAACACATCTACCGCGTGCTTCGGAACGCCGACCCGCCGGACGACGACACCCTCTTTACGATCCTCGACCGCCTCTTTTTCTCGCAACAGAAATATGACCTCGGCGAGGTGGGGCGATATAAGCTCAATAAAAAATTGGGACTGAACATTCCGCTCGATGTGCGGGTGCTGACCAAAGAGGACATCACCACCATCATTAAAAAGCTCATCGAGCTGGCCAACGCCAAGGCCCAGGTGGATGATATCGACCACCTGAGCAACCGCCGCATCCGGACGGTGGGTGAACAGCTGTATAACCAGTTTTCCACCGGCCTGAGCCGCATGGCGCGCACCATCCGGGAGCGGATGAACGTGCGGGACAATGAAGTGTTCGCCCCCATCGACCTGATCAACTCAAGGACCCTCTCATCGGTCTTGAACTCATTTTTTGGTTCACACCAGTTGAGCCAGTTCCTGGACCACACCAATCCGCTGGCGGCCATGACGCATAAACGCCGCCTGTCGGCGTTGGGCCCCGGCGGGCTGACCCGTGAGCATGCCGGCTTCGAAGTGCGCGACGTGCACTATACGCACTATGGCCGCCTGTGCCCCATCGAAACGCCGGAAGGACCCAACATCGGGCTCATCTCCTCGCTGGCGGTGTATGCCAAGATCAATTCGATGGGCTTCCTCGAAACGCCCTATCGAGAAGTGGAAAAGGGACGCATCATGCTGGATAAGCCCATCGTGTATCTGGCGGCCGATGAGGAAGAAGATGCCGTCATCGCACAGGCCACCGAACCCATCGATGAGAAAGGCCGATTTATCAACAAGCGGATTCGGGCCCGAAAAAACGGGGAATTAGTGGTGGTCTCGCCCGAAGAGGTGGACTATGTGGATGTGGCCTCCAACCAGATCGTGTCGATTGCGGCCTCGCTCATTCCGTTCCTCGAACATGACGACGCCAACCGGGCGCTGATGGGCAGTAACATGCAGCGGCAGGCCGTCCCGCTGGTCAAGCCCGAAGCCCCGCTGGTGGGCACCGGCATCGAGGGCCGCGTGGTGCGGGACTCCCGCCAGTTTTACGAGGCGGAAGGCGACGGTGAAGTGACCTACGTGGATGCCAACAAGATTGTGGTCCGCTACGACCGGAGCCGGGAAGAAGAACTGGTCTCATTTCACCCGGCCGAGAAAACGTATGAGCTGAAAAAGTTCGAACGGACCAATCAGGACACGGCCATCAACCTCCGGCCGCTGGTCCGAAAAGGCCAACGGGTGAAAAAAGGCGATATTCTGGTGGAAGGATATGCCACCGAGAAGGGCGAGCTGGCCCTCGGCAAAAACCTGCTGGTGGCGTTTATGCCGTGGCAGGGCTATAACTTCGAAGACGCCATCGTCATCTCAGAACGTCTGGTGAAAGACGACGAACTGTCTTCCATCCACATTCACGAGTTTGAACTGGATGCCCGAAGCACCAAAAGCGGCGACGAGGAATTTACCAACGACTTTCATAACCTCAGCGACAAGGAGGTGGCTCACCTCGAAGAAACGGGCCTGGCACGCATCGGGACCGAAGTCAAAGAGCGGGACATCCTGATCGGCAAGATTACGCCCAAAGGCGACGTCGAACCGCTGCCGGAAGACAAACTCCTGCGGGCCATCTTCGGGACCAAGGCCCGCCCCGTCAAAGACGCCTCCCTGCGAATGCCGCCGGGAAGCAAAGGCGTGGTGATTAAGACCGTGTTGCTGGAACGCTCCCGCAAGGCCAAAGGCGAACATACGCCGGAAATCAAGGCCGCCCTCAACAAGGTGGCCAAAGAATATGAACAGCGGAAGAAAAAGCTGCGTGATGAGCTGGTCAAGCGTCTTGTGGAACTGTTGAAAGATAAAACGTCCGCGGGCGTCAAAGACGTTTACGGCAACGAGATCGTGCCCCGGCGCCGTAAGTTTTCCCGGCGGCTGCTCGAGCAGATCAACTACCAGGAAATCGAATCGCACGATTGGACCACCGACGCCGAGGTCAACACCCTTCTGGAGCGCCTTCTGCGAAACTATTTCATGGAGGTCAACCGCCTTAGCGCAATGCAGAAGCGGGAAGAATATTCGCTCACCATCGGGAATGAGCTGCCGATGGGGGTGTTGCAGTTCGCCAAGATTTACGTGGCTGAGTTCCGCAAGATCAAGGTAGGCGACAAGATGGCGGGCCGTCACGGTAACAAAGGGGTGGTCGCCAAGATTGTTCCCGAAGAGGACATGCCTTATCTGGAAGACGGCACGCCGGTGGACATCGTGCTGAACCCGCTGGGGGTGCCTTCCCGGATGAACATCGGACAGATCTATGAGACCATCCTCGGATGGGCGGGCAAGAAATTGGGCGTCAAATTCGCCACCCCCATTTTCGACGGCGCCAGCGAGGAAGAAGTCGAGGAATGGATGCAAAAAGCAGGCTTGCCGCGCGCCGGGAAGGTGCACCTCTATGATGGACGAACGGGTGAGCGTTTCGACCAGCCGACTACCGTAGGCTACATCTACATGCTGAAGCTCGGGCACCTGGTGGATGACAAGGTCCACGCCCGTTCGATCGGCCCCTACTCGCTGATTACGCAGCAGCCGTTGGGCGGTAAGTCGCAGTTCGGCGGTCAGCGGTTCGGGGAAATGGAAGTGTGGGCGCTGGAAGCCTATGGGGCGTCTAAGCTGTTGCGCGAGATGCTCACCATCAAATCGGACGACGTGACCGGCCGCCGGGCGGCCTATGATGCCATCACGAAAGGGAAAAATATTCCCGAACCCGGCTTGCCCGAATCTTTCCGCGTGTTGGCCACCGAACTGCGTGGCCTGGGCGTGGACGTGCGTTTCCTTGACGACAACGAGGAAGAGGTCAAAGACGAATAACCTTAAAACATACACTCATGGTTTATGCAGGCATGATGCCGCATCGGAAAACGCAAAAGCCCCAACAGCCCAAGAAGTTTTCCAGCATCCAGATAAAACTGGCATCCCCCGACATGATTCTGTCATGGTCGCACGGGGAAGTGACCGGCCCCGAAACAATCAACTATCGCACCCTCAAACCCGAAGTCGGCGGGATTTTCTGTGAGCGAATCTTCGGCCCCGTCGAAGACTATAAGTGCAGCTGCGGAAAATATCAGCGGATTCGCTATAAGGGAATGGTGTGCGACCGATGCGGCGTGGAAGTCACCGAAAGCAAAGTGCGCCGGGAGCGGATGGGACACATCAAACTGGTCGTGCCCGTCGTCCATGTGTGGTATTTCCGTTCGGTGCCCAGCAAAATCGCCCTGTTGCTGGGGTTGACGACCAAGAAGCTGGACCAGATTATTTACTACGAGCGGTATGTCGTCATTCAACCCGGCGAAGCGGAAGGGACCGTTCAGAAGCTGGACTTCCTCACCGAGGATGAATATTACGACATCCTCGAGTCGTTGCCGAAAGACAACCAACAACTCCCCGACAGCGACCCCCGCAAGTTTATCGCCAAGATGGGCGGCGAAGCGGTAATGGACCTGCTGAGCCGGATTGACCTCGACGAGCTGTCCTATGAATTGCGCCATCAGGCCCATAACGAACGGTCGCAACAGCGCCGGCACGATGCGCTGCGGCGTTTGCAGGTGGTCGAACGCTTCCGAAAAGCCAACCGCACCACCGAGAACCGCCCCGAATGGATGGTCTTGCGCGTGCTGCCCGTGATCCCGCCCGAACTGCGCCCCCTGATTCAGCTGGACGGCGGACGCTTTGCCTCTTCTGACCTCAACGAACTCTATCGGCGGGTGATTATCCGTAACAACCGCCTCAAACGCCTCCTCGAAATGCGGGCGCCGGAAGTGGTCCTCCGGAATGAAAAACGAATGTTGCAGGAGGCGGTGGACGCCCTGCTCGACAACTCGCGGAAAACCACCGCAGTGAAAACCGAAGCCAACCGGCCCCTCAAGTCGCTGTCCGATATCCTCAAAGGAAAACAAGGCCGGTTCCGCCAGAACCTCCTCGGGAAGCGGGTGGACTACTCGGGCCGTTCGGTCATCGTCGTGGGGCCCACCCTGAAACTGCATGAATGCGGACTGCCCAAGGTGATGGCCGCCGAACTCTTCAAGCCGTTTATCATCCGGCGGCTGCTCGAACGCGGCATCGCCCAAACCACCAAGACCGCCAAAAAACTGGTGGAACGCAAAGACCCCGTGATCTGGGATATCCTCGAGAGCGTCTTGAAAGGCCACCCCGTGCTGCTGAACCGGGCCCCCACGCTTCACCGCCTCAGTATTCAAGCGATGCAACCCAAACTGGTGGAAGGGAAAGCCATCCAGCTCCACCCGTTGGTGTGCACCGGATTCAACGCCGACTTCGACGGCGACCAGATGGCCGTCCACGTCCCGCTGAGCAACGAAGCCATTCTGGAAGCCCAGTTGCTGATGCTCTCGTCGCACAACATCCTGACGCCGGCCAACGGCACGCCCATCACCGTGCCCTCGCAAGACATGGTGTTGGGCCTTTATTACCTGACGAAAATCCGCAAAAGCACGCCCGAGGCCCCCGTGAAAGGAGAAGGCCGCATCTTCGGTTCGCCGGAAGAAGCCCTCGAAGCCTATGCACACGGGAAGGTGGACCTTCATGCGGAAATCAAGGTCCGCCTCCGTCCTTCGGAAGCGGGACAAAAAGGCGAAATCGTCGATACCTCCGTGGGACGGTTGATGTTTAACCGCACCCTTCCCAAAGGCGTGCCCTTCATTAATAAGGTGCTGACAAAAAAAGCACTCCGAAGCATTATCGGACAGGTGTATGAAGTGGCCGGAACCGAAGAGACCACGCGCTTTCTCGATGAGATCAAACATCTCGGGTTTTATTATGCCTTCAAAGGCGGGCTGTCGTTCGGCATCGACGACATCCCCGTGCCGCCCGAAAAGCAAAAACTCATTGATGAGGCCCTGAAAAAGGTCGATGAAATCTGGGCAAACTACCAGATGGGGATTATTTCCAGCACCGAACGCTATAACCAGGTCATCGACCTCTGGAGCGGCGTGACCAACCAGATTGTGGACCACCTGATTCGCCACCTTCGGGAAGATCAGCAGGGCTTTAATCCCATCTACATGATGTTGGATTCGGGTGCACGGGGCTCCGCCGAGCAGATCCGACAGTTAGGCGGGCTGCGCGGCCTGATTCAACGCCCGCAGAAACATCTCGGCGGCAGCGGCGGGATCGTGGAGCATCCCGTGTTGTCGAACTTGAAAGAGGGTCTTTCCGTCCTGGAATATTTCATCTCCACCCACGGCGCCCGCAAAGGGCTCGCCGATACGGCCCTCAAAACAGCCGACGCCGGTTATCTGACCCGCCGGCTGCATGACGTGGCCCAGGACGTGGTCATTCGCGAGAAAGATTGCGGCACGCTGCGGGGCCTCACCGTTTCAGCCCTGAAAGACAACGAGAATGTCATTATCCCGCTTTACGACCGGATCGTGGGCCGAGTAGCGCTGAATGATGTGGTGCACCCCATCACCGGAGAGGTGCTGGTGGAAGGCGGCGAGGAAATCACCGAAGAAAAAGCCCGTAAGATCGTGGCCAGCCCCATCGAAAGCGTCGAGATCCGATCGGTG
>JALVCQ010000164.1 GCA_027009805.1 Bacteroidota bacterium | reverse complement strand
TGACATAGAAGAAACGGCCCGGGCACTCCACCGGCCCGCGGACGAAATCGAGCCAATCATCGCCCGCGCCCGCCGCCGCCTTTTCGATGCCCGCCGCCGACGCGTGCGCCCCGCCACCGACGACAAAATCGTTTTCTCATGGAACTGCCTGGCCCTCGAAGCGCTCTATCACGCCTATCTGGTCTATGAAGACCCAGCCCTTCTACAGGCTGCCGAAAAGACCTTCCACTTCCTGGCCGACAGTATGATGGACGCCGACCGAACCCACATTTACCACGTCTATCGGGAAGGGCGGCGCCACAAAACCAACCTGCTGGAAGATTACGTGGGATGGATGCGCGTCCTGACGGCCCGCTATGAAGTCTTCTTTGACGCCGCCGACCTGCGGGAGGCCGTCCGATGGGCTTCGGAAATCCCGCGGCGGTTCGGCACCGAAGGCTCGCCCATCCTGCTCACCAGCACGGGCAAAGACCTGCCCTTCAACACCGCAGAAGTGTCCGACAACGTCATCCCGTCGGCCAACGCCCGCTATGCCGCGGCGATGTATCGGCTGGGCAAGCTCACCTACCAGCCCGAGTTGGTCGCCCGGGCCGAGCGGATGCTGGCCGCCGTCATTCCTTTTATCGAACGCGGGCCCGGCTTTTATGCCCAGTGGCTCAGCCTCTATGCCGACTTCCTCACGCCCTTTTATGAAGTGGCCCTCGTGGGCCCCAAAGCCCGCCAACACCGCATCACCCTCGAAAAAGAGTTTTTCCCCTTCAAGGTGTGCGCCGGTTGCCTCGAAAAGGCGCAGTGCCAGTGGCCCAAAGCCATGTTCGAAAACCGATGGGTAGATGGCAAAACCCTCATCTATTCCTGCATCGACGGCACCTGCTATGCGCCCACTCCCTCGCCGGAGGAGGCATTGAAGCAGATGCGGAAAGGGCTGCAAACGACAAAATGAACATAAAGGCCGCTTGATGCCGGTTCTTTTTGCTTTTGCGAGATAACGCCCGCCTCGCTAACTTCGCAAAGCATGCATGCCACCCAGCCTGTGATATGCCACTGACATCATTCTATAAAAAACGCCGGAAAGGGGCGAAACAGCTATGCTTTTTGTTGCTTGGCCTCACTTTGAAGGGCGGGATGTTGGCCCAGCCCCACAGCTGGGTGCGGACCAATCCCGGCGGTGGCGGTGCTTTTGAAGCGGTGGAAGCCGGCCCCACCGGCGTGATTCTGGTGGGCAGTGACCTCAGTGGCGCCTACCGCAGTGCCGACAGCGGCCGATCGTGGCAACCCATCGGCGCAGCAAACGGCCTCACCGAAACCCACATCTCAGCTGTAAGCTTTCATCCCTCCCATGCCGGCATCGCTTTTCTGGGCACCGAGTGGGGCATCTTCCGCAGTACCGACACCGGCAAGACCTTCACGCAGGTGCTCGATTCCGGCTATATCACCTCCATACGCATGAGCCCTTCGGACCCGAAAATGGGATACGCCGCCTTCCACCCCGATTATGACGCCACCGCCGGACGCATCTACCGAACCACAGACACAGGACAAAGCTGGCATCCCGTCAGCATCAACTTGCCCGCTTACGTCCGCATTCGGAAGGTCGTGGTGGACCCCGGTCGCCCACATTGGGTATATGTGCTCACCGGTGAAGACCGCTTCGCATGCAGCCCGGCCCGCCTGTTTAAGAGCACAGACAGCGGACGGACGTGGGCTCCCATCTTTGATACCGCCAGACAGGTCCTCGATTTTGCGATAGCACCCGGCCGGCCCGATACCCTATACCTGACCACCATGCACGCCGATTGCAACGCCCCCTACTACTGGACCAACCTGGACGGAGCGCTCTATCGGAGCCGTAACGGCGGCATCAGCTGGGATTCGCTCTCCGATTACACCGGAGTCATCCTCCCTGATCCCACTCACCCGCCGACATTGCGGCTCATCGACCCCCGCGAGCCCTTCCCCTGGAATGCCCGCGCAGGCACCTTCACCTCCCGGGACGGGGGTTATTCCTTTTCCCAATCCGGCAATGTGCTCAACTGGGATGTGTTTTTCAATGGGCATGTGTATTGGTGTTATGGCACCGCTTTCAGCGGCATTACCAATTCGCTGGGACGCTCGCTGGCCGATCCCTACACTTACTTCTGGGTCACCACGCAATGGGTCTTTGCCTCTCATGACTCGGGCCGCACCTTTCAGAATGTATTCACGCGGGAAGTGCGTCCCGGTTGGTGGCAAAGTCGCGGGCTGGACAACGTAAACGTCCTGGCCGTCAGC
>JALVCQ010000163.1 GCA_027009805.1 Bacteroidota bacterium | reverse complement strand
CAGGATGAAGAATTGCACGTCGTGAATGTGGAATGGATGCGAAATCGGCGATTGGTTGCGCAGTTCCCAGATTTCGGTGCTGTTCAGCGGGATGGTGTAGTTGATGACGTTGAGGTTCATCGAGGCACCGTTGATAAGGAAGTTGCCGTTGAGCGCGTTGGGGCCCATGCTGGCGGGCGTGAAGGTCAGCACGCGGGTGGTGTTGGCAGCACCGGCCGGGATGGGCGTTACCGTCACCAGACTGCTGGGAATGGTGGTGACGGGATTGCTCGTGGCCGGGCCCACGTGAAATTCCATGATGTTGAAATCGGCCCCGTTGAGCGGGTTGGGATTGTAACCGTTCAGCGTCATCATGGGCATTCGCCCCGGCGAGGCGGCGCCGTAAATTCCGTTGGAGAGTTCCGATGCATAGCTTTTGAGGTAAATGGTTTGACCGTTCAGCCCCGAGAAGTCCACCAATATTTCGGCCCGTTCGCCCGGCGCCAGCGGCAGGCGGGTCAGCTGAAGCGGCGCCGACAGCAGCCCGCCGTCGGTGGCTATCTGATAGAACGGACGGTCGTTGTCCAGCCCCAGGTTAAAGACCCGCTGCGACGAGCCGTTCAGGATGCGAAATCGCACCACCTGTGCCGGAACGTCCAGATACGGGTTAAGCGTGGCATTCACCATCAGCACGTCATCCGAATTGGAATGCACCAGGATTTGGTTGTTGGCGTCGAAGTCTTTGGTTTGGATGACCAGCGGGAAGTCGTCTTCGCCGTAGGTCCGCGGCAGCGTCAGCGCCGCTTCTGCGCTGTCCCGCACGATGATCAGCCCCGCAATGCCTTTGGATACGTGTTTGTCGGTGTGCTTGTGTAAGTGGGGGTGATACCAATAGGTGCCGGCATTGTTCATCACCGAGAAGGCCGGCGTCCACGTGCTGTTGGCCGGGATGACGGTGTGTGGCCCGCCGTCGTTTTCCGCCGATACGTGAAAGCCGTGCCAGTGTAGGGTGGTGGGCTCGCCCAGTTGGTTGACCACAGAAAAATAGACGGAATCGCCCTTGTGCAGGATCACCGTCGGCCCCAGGATGTTGCCGTTGATGCCCATTGTATTGGTGACCTGACCGGAAAAGAACTGCACGGTGCCGGTTTGCATCGTCAGCGTGATATTACTTCCCGTCAGGGTGTCGGGAATGAGAAGCGCGTTTTGAGCATAGCTGCTGCGGCCGATGAAGAGGCCAAGCATGGCGAGGAAGATGGAATGTGCTTTCATAATTTTCGCGTTTTGTGTTTAAGGTGAGCTCGCAAATGTCAGGAAAAATTTCCCCGTCATCTATTAGCATCGATGCGCCCCTACAAAATGCCGTGGCCGCTCATGAATAAGAAAAACCCCGTAGAGACGCAGCTCTGCTGCGCCCCTACGGGGCATCCTCACAATCAGACCGCCCAGGAAGGATATTCCTCACCCGACGTTCAGGTCCACCTTCGGCAGCGCCGAACGGATTTCGTCGTCGGCGTAATCTTCGAAGTTTTTGAAGTTATCGACGAAGGCGCGGGCCAGCTCTTGCGCTGTGGCGTCGTAAGCCGACTTGTCGGCCCACGTCTCACGCGGGTTGAGCACCTCGTCGGGCACGCCCGGGCAGCTCGTCGGGAAGTGAAGCCCGAACACGGGATCCGTGGCATATTCCACCTCGTCGAGGTCGCCGTTGAGGGCGGCGGTGATCATCGCCCGCGTGTAAGGCAGCTTAAAGCGATGCCCCACGCCGTAAGGGCCGCCCGTCCAGCCGGTGTTCACCAGCCAGATGTTCACCGGATATTTTTCCACCCGCTCGCCCAGCAGTTGCGCATATTTCACAGGATGCAGCGGCAAAAACGGCGCCCCAAAACACGCCGAAAAGGTGGGCTCGGGTTCGTCCACGCCCGCTTCGGTGCCCGCCACTTTGGCCGTGTAGCCGCTCAAAAACCAGAACATCGCCTGCCCCTTCGTCAGCTTGCTGATGGGCGGCAACACCCCAAATGCATCCGCCGTCAGGAAAAAGATATTCTTCGGCGCAGGGCCGATGGAAGGAAGCACCACCCCCTCTATGAACCGCAGCGGATAAGCCGCCCGCGTGTTCTCGGTTTTCGACCCGTCCGAAAAGTCGATGGTGCGGGTGCCGGGATAAAACTGCACGTTTTCCAGCACGGTCTCGAAGCGCAGCGCATTGAAAATCTGCGGCTCGTTTTCAGCCGAGAGGTTGATCACCTTCGCATAACAGCCGCCTTCGAAGTTGAAGACATGTTCGCCGTCCCAGCCGT
>JALVCQ010000162.1 GCA_027009805.1 Bacteroidota bacterium | reverse complement strand
GTCCCGGGTGGAATTTTCATTTTCACGGGTCCGCTGAGGGTTTGGATGACCTTCTCGCCGCCCAACACGGCCGTCGGGATGTTGATGCTTTCTTCGGTGTAAAGGTCGTCACCCTTCCTGATAAAGCGGGGATGCGGCAGCACGTGCACCCGCAGATACAGGTCGCCGGGCGGTCCGCCGGCTTGTCCGGGACCGCCTTTGCCTCGAATCCGCAATACCTTCCCGTCTTCAATGCCCGGCTTGATCCGGACCCGGATTTTTTGACCGTTCAGGTCCAGCAAGCGGGTGGCTCCGTGATAGGCTTCTTCGAGTGTCAGGTTGACGTCGGCCTGATAGTCGGCGCCTTTGCGCGGCACCGGCCGGCGGGCGCGCTGCCTTCGACCGCCGCCGAACAGCGTTTCGAAGAAGTCGGAAAAGCCGCTCCCGCCTAATAGGTCTTCCAGGTCACCCTCAAAATGGACGTAAGTCCCGCCTCCCGGTGCCCCCCCCGACGCCGCCCATTGCGACCAGTCGAAACCGCCCGCAGCGCCGCCCATCTGTTCATATTGACGGCGAAGCTGATCGTATTTCTGCCGCTTTTGCTCGTCCGACAACACCTCATACGCCTCGCTGATCTCCTTGAATTTCTCCTCGGCCGCCTTGTCGCCGGGATTCACGTCGGGATGATATTTCCGGGCCAGCTTGCGGTATTGCTTCTTGATCTCGTCCACAGAGGCATCCGGCGACACGCCCAAAATTTTATAATAGTCCTTAAATTCCATAAAATCAGGGGTTCTATTTCTTTTCTCCGTAAAGGGCTTTCCTCAAATAGCTTGCCACAGGAGAAGGCTGTCAGTGTGGCAGATGGTGGGAGAGCATGAAGGAAGCCAGTTTTTCATATGTGGCCCCCTGGGGCGACAGGTGTGAAGCAAACAGGTGAAATCCTGCCACGGTGAGGGACGGCGGAGCGGGCGCCTCCCCCAGGGGAAGCGGACGGGGAAGGGCGTTGCGCGTGCGGGCCAGCGTCACATGCGGAACAATTGGATGATGAAGAGCGGGCGGCGTGGAATGCTGATGATGGGCGAGATAGCGGGTAATCTGCTGGTGCAGCTCCTGCGCCAGCAAAGAAAAATGGGGGTGGGTATGAAACCGGGCCCAGAGCATCCGCGGCTTTGTGGGGGGCATCCACTGATACCGATGAAACGAAAGGGAAAAGGAGGAATGATGGGCAGCGGTCTGTTCGATAAGTTTCTGCATGTCAGGAAGCAGTGTCTGACGGGTTTTCCCGATAAACACAAGGGTGACGTGCCACCCCACCGGCGCCAACCACCGGACAGGCAGCCCCTGCTGCGCCTTCCGAAAGGAGACGATAGCCTGACGGACCGGCTCCGGCAGATCGATGCCCAGAAAAAGCCGCACTGAACCCCTGCCCATTAAGAAGGAGATTGAGCCGATGGGACGAAGTAAACGGACGTGAAGTCCCGAAACTCCATCCCGTTGATGGGGAAATTCCGCACATAAGGCTGGAGCAACCGGTGGACCTTGTAATAGTAAAGGAAGAGACAGACGGCGTCATCGACGGCCTGTTGGTCGGCCCGGGCATACAGGCGCATGCGGCGATGTTCGTCGGGCGTGCGGAGGGCGGCTTCAAAGAGCGAGTCGAAGCGCGGGCTCCGATAGCGGAATGTATTCAGGTAGCTGTGTTGTTCGAGCTTTTCCGGCACGTGAACGCTGTAAAAGAGGTTCAGGAAATTTTCCGGATCGGGATAGTCGGCAATCCAACCGGCCCGCCAGAAAAGGGCTTTGCCGGTCTCCACGGCTTCCAGATGGGCCGCAAACGGCACGATATTGAGCGACACCCGGATGTGGAGGTTGTCTTCCAGCATTTTCTGGATGGCTTCGGCAATGGGAATGTTGGTGGCGCCGCCGCTGTTGAGTTGCAGCGTAAGCTCAGGAAATCCCTTCCCTTGCGGATAGCCCGCTTCGGCCAGCAGCCGCTGGGCCAGCGAGGGGCGATATCGATAGCCCCGAATGGAATCGGAAGGATAGGTGGCGAATGCCGGCGGTACGAACCCATGATGGGCCGGATAGCCTTCTCCTTTCAGCGTGAAGCGGACCAGCTTGTCCCGATCGATGGCATAGTTAAAAGCCTGCCGCACTCGCACGTCGTCGAAAGGCGGCTTGACGTGAAGAAAACCATAATAGGCGGTGGCCAGCTGCGGCGTGGCCTGCAGGATAAACCGACGATATTCTCGGGTGAGGCTGTCGGGGCCGGCGAAGATGTATTTGTGGAACTCCATCG
>JALVCQ010000161.1 GCA_027009805.1 Bacteroidota bacterium | reverse complement strand
GCTATTGAATGAAGAATGCCGACGTCACCACCATATGCTTTGCCCGGGCGGTCGTAGGGCGGGTCGTTGACGTAGAGACACGATCCCAATGCCACCGAAAACGTCGGCGGGTCGGTGCGCCATTGCCACAGCGGCTGCGTCTGAAAAAAGGGCTGATGCCCCAGCGGCACCTTTTGGCCGTTCACCAGCACCTCATACACATATCGGCGCCCGGGCTCCAGATGATGGATCGGGATGTGGGCCGTAAAATCGTCCGATTTTCGGGTTACCAGCGGCGCGGTAATCCGGGCCGAATCGGCGGGATGTTTTTCCCACCGGTAGCGAATTTGCACGGTGTCGGGACCGCGGGTTTGCACCCAGATCACCGTGGCGCGTTGCGTGGCATACCCATTCATTGGCCCGGCTTGCAGGCGGGGCGCCTGTTGAGCAACAGCAACGCAAACAGGCAGCAGAAGAAGAATAAGCAGCGCGAACTTCCGAAACATTAACCTAACGATTTAACCGCCGCCACGAGGATGTCCACCGTCTGCGGGTTGAGCAGGGTGGACGTATCGCCCAGCTCGTCGATGCGGCCTTCGGAAACCCGCCGTAAGATGCGGCGCATGATCTTGCCCGAGCGCGTCTTGGGCAGGTCGGGCACCACCACGATCTTATCGGGACGGGCAATGGGGCCGATTTGCTGGACCACCAATTCCACCACTTCTTTCCGAAGGGCGGCCGGATCGGATACCTGCGGCGCAATCACAAAGGCAAAAATACCCTGCCCTTTAATGGGATGTGGATAGCCGATGACGGCGGCCTCGACCACCTCCGGATGCAGGTCGATGGCATTTTCAATTTCGGCGGTGCCCAGCCGGTGGCCCGACACGTTGATGACGTCATCCACACGCCCCACGATCCGATAAAGACCTTCCTCATCCCGACGGGCACCATCACCGGTGAAGTAGTAGCCCGGATAGGGAAGGAAATAGGTCTCCATATATCGCTGATGGTTGCCGTAGATAGTGCGGGCCATAGAAGGCCATGGAAAGCGGATGGCCAGCACGCCTTCGGCTGGATTGCCGCTGATTTCCCGTCCCTGCTCATCAAGCAGGGCCGGCTGCACGCCCGGCAATGGCAGGCCTGCATACGAAGGCTTCGAAGGCGTAACGCCCGCCATCGCGCTGATCATGATGCCGCCCGTCTCGGTTTGCCACCACGTGTCCACAATCGGGCAACGCTCCCGCCCCACCTTGCGGAAATACCACCACCACGCTTCCTCATTAATCGGCTCACCCACCGTGCCCAGCACCCGCAATGACGACAGGTCGTATCGATCCACGTATTCATCACCCTTTGCCATCAGGGCCCGAATGGCTGTGGGCGCCGTATAGAAGATGTTCACGCCGTATTTATCCACGATTTCCCAGAAACGGCCCGCATCGGGCCACGTGGGCACGCCCTCGAACATCACGATGGTGGCGCCCGCCAACAGCGGCCCATATGTCATATATGTGTGTCCCGTAATCCAGCCGATATCGGCCGTGCACCAGAAGATTTCGCCCGGCTCATATTGAAACACATTTTCAAATGAATATTGCGCATACACCATATATCCGGCCACGGTATGCAGGATGCCTTTGGGCTTGCCGGTGCTGCCGGAGGTGTAGAGGATAAAGAGCGGGTCTTCACTATGGCGCATCACGGGTTCGCACGCCGTCGGGACGCCCCGCAGGGCATCCTCCCACCAGATGTCGCGTCCCGTGGTCATCGGCACGTTTCCGTCGCCGCGCCGATAGACGACCACCCGCTCCACCCCGGGCGCATGCTGCAAGGCTTCATCGACGATGTGTTTCAGCGGGATCACCTTGGCGCCCCGATAGCTGACGTCGCTGGTGAGCAGCACCTTTGCGCCGGCGTCGTTGATGCGCTCGGCCAGTGCCTGCGCCGAGAAGCCGGCAAACACCACTGAATGCACGGCTCCGATGCGCGCACATGCCAACAATGAAAACAGCAGCTCCGGCACCATCGGCATGTAAATACACACCCGATCGCCGGGCTGAACGCCTTGAAGTTTCAGCATGTTGGCCAGTCGGCCCACTTCTGCATACACCTCCGCATAGGTAAAGCGTCGGGACGCCTCTTTGGGATCGTTGGGTTCCCAGATGAGGGCGGTTTGACTACCGCGTGTTTTCAGGTGACGATCCAGGGCATTGACGGTGATGTTTAACTGACCGCCGTCAAACCACCGCACATTGCCATCTTTCATCGAACCACTCAGGACGGTGTCCCATCGCCGGGCCCATTCA
>JALVCQ010000160.1 GCA_027009805.1 Bacteroidota bacterium | reverse complement strand
AAGTGCCTGTGCTTCCAGTGAGGGGGCGCGTCCGTCCCAGAAAAATTCCGTGCCCCATGCGGCATTGATGATTTGCATGGCGTTGCGGGTGCCGCGGGTGCCCCGGATGCCCAGGCTGAAGCGGGCCGAGTCGGTGAAGGCGAACGGCTGCATATGACACGAAGCGCACGACTGGGTGCTGTCGCCCGACAGGATGGGATCGTAGAAGAGCATGCGGCCCAGTGCCACGCCTTCTTTTGTGAGGGGATTGTCGGCGGGGAGGTTGGGCGGCGGGAGCAGCGGCAGCTCTGGATAGTCCAGCTCCATCGGGGTGGCGGTGGGCGGGACGGAGTCCTGATTGGCGGGCGGGGTAAAAACCTCGGGGTCCCGCTCACATTGCCATGCGCTCAGCAGCCCGAGCGTCAGGAACAGGGCGTAAAAGCGTCGCCTATTCCACTTTCTTGACGTAAAAGACATCGGCGCCGTTTTCCCGCAGCGTTTGCAGCGCATCCGGATTGTTCATGATAGCCGGCCCGAACGCGGCAAAGGAATAAGTGTGCGGGACCCGATACCACTCGTTGATGTTCATGCCCAGCGTGATGGTACGGGTGGTTTCATTTAGGGTGTGGCTCAGCGGCAGTTCCACAGCAAAATAGATGAGGTATCGTTTGCCGTCTTTGAGGAGGTCACCGAGGTGGGTGTTGTAGCTGCCGGTGTCGCCGTTGGCGACGTATTGCCCTTCTAACTTCATGTGGTGATAGCCGCCGCCCATCATATCGGGCCATGCCATGTTGATGTTCTCGGGGTTGTTGGGCAGCCCGCCGGTGGTGTTCAGTTCGGGCGCTACGCCAAAGATGAAACGGATGGCTTTGTAGTCGCCCACGGGGACGTTATACAGGCTGGTGGTGAGGCGGCCGTCGCGCAACGAGAAGTAGTGGGCTTTGGGTTTATCGCCGTAAACGGAGTCGTCGTTTCTGACCAGCTGGATGTTGGAAAGGTAGAAGACGCACTTCTCGATGCTGTATTTTTCTCCGGCCTGGTTGGTGTATTTGATCTGGTCAAACTCGATGGCCTCGCCATCCACGTCACCTTCTATTTTTACTGTGACGGTGATGGGCTCGGGTGTTTTCTTGTTGCATGCGGCAAGCAGGACGGCAAGTCCGATGAACACTACGGCGAGGCGGGATAGCTGTTTCATGATGATGGTATTTGCAATGGTATAACGCTCACAGGGTACCTCTCCGTGCCTGTTCGCGCTCAATGGCTTCGAAGAGGGCTTTGAAGTTGCCTTTTCCGAAGGACTTAGCGCCTTTTCGCTGGATGACTTCGATGAAGAAGGTGGGCCGGTCCTGGATGGGCTTGGTGAAGAGCTGGAGGAGGTAGCCGTATTCGTCGCGGTCCACCAGAATTTTCAGGCGGCGGAGGTCTTCGATGTCTTCATCGATTTTTCCGACGCGTGCTTCGAGGGTTTCATAATAGGTGTCGGGTACTTCGAGGAACTCCATGCCGTTTTCCCGCATCGCGGTGATGGTTTCGATGATATTGTCGGTAGCCAGGGCAAGGTGCTGGCATCCCGGCCCGCCGTAAAATTCAAGGTATTCCTGAATTTGCGACTTTTTCAACCCCGGCGCCGGTTCGTTGATGGGGAATTTGATCCATCCGTTGCCGTTGGACATCACCTTACTCATCAGGGCGGTGTATTCAGTGGAGATGTCTTTGTCGTCGAAGGTGAGCAGGTTGAAAAAGCCCATCACGTTTTCGTAGAAGCGGGCCCATTCCACCATCTTGCCTTCTTCGACGTTGCCCACGGCATGATCGACGTATTTAAAGCCCATTTCGGGAAATCGGAAAGGCGGGTCCCACAGCTCGAAGCCGGGCATGAAGATGCCTTCGTAATTTTTCCGTTCGACGAAGATGTGAACGGTTTCACCGTAGGTGTAGATGCCGCTGAGGACCACTTCGCCGTGGTCGTCGCGCAGCACGCGCGGCTCCATGAAGGGCTTGGCGCCGCGTTCGGTGGTCACGGCAAAAGCCTGCCGAGCATCTTCCACGGTGATGGCATACACCTTGACGCCGTCGCCGTGGCGCTTGACGTGTTCGGCCACTTCCGTATCGGGATGATACGAACCTGTCAGGACGATGGTAATCTTACCCTGACGTAACACATAAGAAACGGTATCTTGATTGCCCGTTTCCAGCCCGGAATAGGCCAACGGCTGAAAGCCCATGGTCCGCATCCAGTAGTAGGCGGCCTTTTTGGCGTCGCCCACGTAAAATTCCACGTAGTCGGTCCCCAACATGGGGAAAAGGTCTTGATGTTCCTTGACTTTGAGGTCCACCAGCTCGCTCATGGCTCCTTTATTTTTTGTTTGATGAGTCTTCAATCCACGACAAATAATAGTGCGGGTCTTCGACGTTGACAGCGTCTTCGGTCAGTTGCAACGGTCGGAAGGTGTCGATCATCACGGCCAGTTCGTTGGTTTCCTTTTGGCCGATGCTTTTTTCCACCGCCCCGGGGTGCGGGCCGTGGGGCACGCCCATGGGGTGCAGCGAGAACATGCCTTCTTCCACGTGCTTTCGGCTCATAAACTCGCCTTCCACATAGTAAAGCACTTCGTCGGTGTCGATGTTGCTGTGGTTGTAAGGCGCCGGGATGGATTCGGGATGATAGTCGTAAAGGCGGGGCACAAACGAGCAGATGACGTAGTTGCGCCCTTCGAAGGTCTGATGAATGGGCGGCGGCATGTGAATGCGCCCCGTGATGGGCTCGAAGTCATAAATCGAGAAGGCATAGGGCCAGTGATAGCCATCCCAGCCCACCACGTCGAAGGGATGGTGGTCGAGGGCGTAGGTGAACATCTCGTTGCGGCGCTTGATTTTGATGGGGAACTCGCCTTTTTCGTCGAAGGTTTCAAGTTCGACCGGCGGACGAATGTCCCGCTCGCAAAACGGCGAGTGTTCCATAAACTGTCCATAGCGGGTCAGATACCGTTCCGGCACGCGAATGGGGCTGTAAGACTCGATGTAAAGGAAACGGCCCCGGTCGCCGTCAAACTCGATCCAGTGCAGCAACGAGCGGGGGATGACCAGATAATCGCCTTTGCGAAACGGCACCTTACCAAGGATGGTGTGCAGCGTGCCGGATCCTTCGTGGATAAACAGCAGCTCGTCGGCAAAGGCATTTCGGTAGAAATATCCTTTCATGGATTGGTCGGGGGCGGCCACGCCCATGATCACGTCATCATTGACCATCAGGGGGCGGCGGGCGGTGATGGGATCGCCGCTGGTTTTTACGTTAAAAGAGTAAAAAGCCCGCGGGCGGAAGTTGTTGCCTACGGCGATGCGGGGTGCCACATTCTCGGGCGTGTCATCGACCTTGCGGATACGGGTGGGCTCATACAGATGATAGGCCAGCGTGGCATGGTTGGAAAAGCCTTCTTCACCGATCAGATGCTCTTTGTAAAGTCCGCCGTCGGGCTTACGGAAAATGACATGTCGCTTGTGCGGATATCGGCCGAGATGATGATAATACATAGCCTCTCAATTCTGCGTAGGAGTGCGAACAAAGATAGCGGCTTCATATAAAAAGAGACCGGCAACAGGCTATTTGAAATGGGTATAAAGAATGCATGTGAAGGCCTTTTGTGTGCTTGCTGCTGTTGAAGAGCGGACGGGGGAGGCTGTACACCTTATTGCCGCCGCATCTTTTTGGGGAAGAGGTGTTGGGTCGGGCGGGACTTGCGAACCTTTTTGGGGTCTTTGGGCGTCTCGTCGAAGGTGGGGCAGCGGTCTCGCCGGCGGCAGCCGCCGGGCGTGGTCAGAACCAAGCCCAGAATAAAAATACCGGCCAGCCATGCGGCCATGCGAAATGTCTTTTTGCCTCTCATCAAATCAGTATTTTATGGCGAGACCGCCGGAATGATGGGTAGCGAGTCGATGAGCTGGATGGCTTTGCGGGCCAGGTCGGCCAGCGAATCGTCGGGATAGCGGACCATCAGCGCTTTATAGGCCGCCCGGGCGCCTTCTTTGTTTTGCGTCATTTCGTAAATGAGCGCTTTTTCCCAGAGCGCCTGCGGTGCGATGGGGCTGTGCGGATATTCTTTCACGATCCGATGCAGATATTTGATGCCCACGTCGGACTGTCCCGTTTGCGTCATGACCATATGCGCAGCAAGGTAATAAAACCGCGGGCAACGAAGCGAGTCGTGCTGTTTTCCGCAATAGGCTTCGCCTTTTTCGATAAAGCGGCCCATCCATTCGGGGTCGATGGGCTGTTGTGGCTGTTGAAGCATGGCATGAGCTGCTTCATTCAGCGAGTCCAACCGTCGGGCTTCCGGGTCGGCGGGATGAAGGGGTGCGTTGCAATGCGGCAGGAGGATCGTCAGCCCGACAATCAGCCAAGCGGTCAGCGTGCGGACGGTCATTTCTGCGGTTTTTCAGACGGAGCGGGCTTCTCTTCTTCCTCATCTTCCTTTTGCGGAACGACGATGATGAAGTCGGCCAGGTGGAGATTCTCGTCGTCGAGATAATCGAGCTGCTTTTGTTCGACGGCGGCGATGGTGACGATTTTCGTTCGGGGGCGCCATTTTTTCAGATACCAGACGATGCCTTCGTGGTGGTTGCTGTGATAGGTGCCGTTAAAGTGCAGAAAGACGCGGGTGGTGTCCCAGTCTTTCAGGATAAAATGGGCCATGGAGGCATCCTTGAAGGCCTGGGCAAAAGCCACATTGGCCATGCCGTGATTGGCGCCCATCGACAGGATGCGTTTGTAGCCCGGCAGTTCCATGTCGAATTCGAACGGATAGGGTGCCATGAAGGCTTTGGCCTCGGGCAAGAAGGTCGAAAAAGCCGCCTCGCCTTTGCGGGCCACCGCCGCCGCATATCGTCGGGGCACGTTGGTGGCCACAAACGGCATCTGTTTTTCTTTCGCAAAGCGCAGCAGCGGCCGGTAGTCCGTTTTGTAATTGGGCCACAGGACGGCTTCTTTCTCGAAGTCTTTTTCCCTGATTACGCCGCGTAAATACTCGTCGATGAGCAGCTGGTCGTCCCGCTGAAACATCTCGGCACCCATCATCAGGTTGCCGCGGGTTTTGTCGTACAGCGTTTCGGCGAGTTGTTGTTGCAGGCGGTGAATGGTGGCATTATCGTGCAACTCACCGAAAAAGACCACTTCCGAACGGCGCGACTGGCGGACCAGCTTCTTGAAGGTGGTGGCTTTTCCATTACCGTCGAACAAACCGTAGGGTCCGGGGGCAGTCCCGGTGGTGTCTTGTTGGCCTTGCAGGGAAAGGTGGAGGGCGGCGACGGCCAGCCACAAGAAGAGAGGGCGGAGCATAGGGCTATTTTTGCGCCAAAAATAACAGCGGAGATGGATTTTACGGATGAGTTGCGGGCGTTTGCCGGTCAGTTGCGGGCCGCGGCCGAGGCGTTTCAGCCGATTTCATTACCGAAGATGCCGAAAAAAATCATATACGGCGGGATGGGCGGTTCCGGCATTGCCGCCGACTTTGTGCAGGGCGCGCTCTATGACAAAGCGCCCATGCCCATCACCGTGGTCAAAGACTATCACCTGCCCGCGTGGGGGGATGAGGACACCCTGGTGGTGCTGGCTTCCTATTCGGGAAATACCGAAGAAACGCTGTCGCTCTTTGACGAGGCGACGGCCCGAAACGCCATGACGGTGGCCGTCACTACGGGCGGACAACTGGGAGAACGGGCGCAGGCGCAGGGCATCCCTTTATATCGGATGCCGGCGGGGTATCAGCCGCGGATGGCCTTCGGCTATTCATTAGGCTATCAGCTGCTCATCACTGGAAGCGCGCTGAAGCCGCTGGTGGAATGGACGCCGCAGTGGTTGCAGACACTTGCCGATCGCTTTGAGCCCACCGAACCTTTTGAAACGCTGGGCGAGGGCTGGTCGCTGCGCTTTTGTCCCGAGTGCCGCTTCGTCATCTTTACCGACCGTCCGGCCTACCCGGTGGCCTTGCGGCTGATGCAGCAGCTCAATGAAAATGCCAAGATGGAGGCATGCGTGCACCCGGTGCCCGAGTTCAATCATAACGGCCTGGAAGGATGGCGGCCGTGGCCGGATGTGAATTATGTGTTTCTCTTTACGGAGGGAGCACCGCGGATAGCACGTCGCTTTGCCTTTATGCGGTCGATGATCGAAGCGGTGGGGGCGCCCTTGTTGGAAAAGGTGATGCCGAACCATCTGGAAGGGCGGCTCGAGGTCACTTATGCCCTCGACTTTCTTTCGCTGGCGATGGCCGAACGCCGCGGCGTGGATGCGCAGAGCGTCCCGACCATCAGCCGATTGAAAGCGTTTTTGGCTCAGGAATAACAGGCGCGCATGGCGGTCAGGGCTGCCACGGCCGCCGTCTCGGTGCGCAGGGTGTGAGGCGCCAGACGGATGGGCGCCACCGCCTGGGCGCGAAGCCATTCCATCTCTTGCGGCGTAAAGCCGCCTTCGGGGCCTATCCACCAATGAAGGACCTGCGGCGCGGCGGGAGCCGCTTCCAGCCATCCACGGCCGGCAGTGTCACCGTAAAAAGCCGGCTGCTGAACAGCCGTCTGCTGCATCGGAAGGGGCGCATGGATGATGGGCAGGAAAGGGTTGTGGCTTTGTTTGAGGGCGGCAATGGCTGTTTTTTCGAGGCGTTCGAGCTTCACCTTATGTCGGACGGTGCGCTCGGTGATCAGAAAATGGATCGAGTGGCACCCTAATTCTGTGGCTTTTTCCACCAGCCAATGAAGGCGGTCGGTAGTTTGCGGTGGGGCCGTGTAGAGATGGAGCGCCGGCACCGCCGGCGGGCGGCTTTCATATCGTTGCATGCGGATGCGGCTGCGTTTCGGGTGGGCATCCTCGATGGTGCCGTAGCCTACTGTCCCTTTCCCGTTGAGAATGCGGACGGCCGCGCCGGCTTTCAGCCGCAGCACCCGCGCCAGATGGTGCGATTCCGCAGGCGACAACTCGACAGCGTCACCGTCCAGATCGGGGTGATAAAAGGCGGGAATGCGCATCCATCCTATTTAGCGGGGCATGCAAACTTATGAGCCCTTTTGGGAAGGGTGAAAGGCGGTGCCGTAATTTTACCCGCTGTTAACGGGACCTTATGCGCTACTGGATGTGTCTGTTGTGGTGTGGGCTGATGTGGAGCGGGCTGCATGCGCAGGTGGTTCGGGGCGTGGTGGAAGACGGCGAGACGGGCGGGCCTCTGGCCGGCGTGGCGGTGATCGTGGGGCCGGGGCAGGGCACCACCACCGATGCGCAGGGGCGTTTTTCGCTTCGGGTGCCGGCCCAGCGGGCGCATCTTCTATTTTACTTGCTGGGTTACGACTCGCTGGTGCAGGACGTCATCATCCCTGCGGGTGATACCGTTGTCCGCCTGCGGGTGCGCCTGCATCCGAAGCCTTTTCAACTGTCGCCGGTGGTGGTCGTGGAAAGCCGGCGGCCTCAGACCACCCGCGAAGCCATTCAGAGCATCGAGGTGATGCCGGTCACGCTCACCCGAAGCCTCTCGGTGCGCCGCATCGATCAGGCGCTGACCTATCTGCCCGGTGCACAGCTTTTCAAGGGGCAGCTGAACCTGCGGGGCACCAGCGGGTTCACTTATGGCGCCGGCAGCCGCCTGATGCTGATATGGAACGGCATGCCCTTTCTAACGGGCGACGTGGGCGACATCCGCTGGAACTACTTTCCCACCGCTCACCTGCAACAGCTTGAGGTGATGAAAGGCCCGGCATCGGCGCTGTATGGCGCCGGTGCACTCGAAGGCGTGGTCTCAATTACGGAAAAAACGGCCGCCGAAACGCCGGCCTTTGTCTTTCGGATGCAGCAGGGCGTCTATCAGATGCCCGACTCGGTGAAAAGCCCGCTCACGTGGGCCAACTGGCGCACCGCCCCCCGCGACACCGCCGTGTATCTTCCCTATTTTACGATGCTCAGCGGCGGCTGGCGGCAGCGGCTTGGGCCGGTGCAGGTGTTTGCATCCTCGCTGTGGGAAGCGGACAACAGCTACCGCTTTTATGATGAACACATCCGGCAGGTGCATCATCTGCGGTTGCGCACCGCCCTCGGCAACGCCTGGGTCTTTTCCGTCAGCGGCGGCTGGATGCAGGACACCGGCTACAACTTCCTGTTTGCGCCGGATTTGCGGCGGCCCTATCACGCCCTGCCCGGCACGCAGAACCCTTACCGGACGCGCCTCTGGCATACCGACGCCACAGCCGCCTACCTCTTGCCCGCAGGAAAGCTCACCCTGCAACACCGCACTACCGACATCTACCGCGGCGGGCGGGCGGATCTGGTCTCGGAGGCGCTCACTCACTACACCGACCTGTTATATCAGCACACGGCGCACCGCTGGACGCTCACCGGCGGCCTGAACCGGGTGGGCTACGCCGTGCGGAGCCCGGGCCTCTACGGCGCGCACGTGGCCCATCAATGGGCCCTGTTCGGGCAGGCGGTGTGGACGCCCGGGCCGTGGCGGGTGGTGCTGGGCCTGCGGGGCGAATATTACCGCAGCGACCAGGACACGCCCCTGCGCTATCCCGTGGTGCGGCTGGGCATCAACCGCCGCATGGGGGCCGGCGGTAACCTCTATCTGACTGTCGGCCAGGGCGTGCGCATCCCGTCGATTGCCGAGCGGTTCGTGCAGACGCAGGCGGGCGGGCTGAAAATATTTCCCAACCCGGACCTGCGGCCCGAGCGGGGATGGGCCGGCGAGCTGGGCCTGCGGCAGGCGTTCCGATGGCGGGAATGGAAAGGCCTTTATGAAGGCGCCGCCTTCGCCATGGACTATCGGGATATGATCGAGTTCCGCTTTGGATTGTGGCTGCCCGACACCTTCGACCCGCTCAACACCTTTCAATATCTCGGCTTTTCGGCCCGCAACACCACCCACGCCCGCATCATCGGCACCGAGCATA
>JALVCQ010000159.1 GCA_027009805.1 Bacteroidota bacterium | reverse complement strand
AGATAGCCCGACAGGCAGGCATTCCGATGGATGCCATCCGGCCGGAGTTTCAGCGCATTCAGCGCAAAGTGGCTCGCGAACCGAAAGGCGAGACGTCCGTAGAGATTCCCGAGTCGCAGGCCGCCGCTCCCCGGAAAGGCCTGCCCCCCATGGAATGCGGCATTCTGGAACTGGCGCTTCAAAAGGGCGAGGAAATGCTGGACGACCAGCCGGTTATTCTTTATCTGGAAAAACAACTGACCGATGGAAAGTGGGAAAACCCGCACTTGCACGCCCTCTGGAACTGGTTGCTCAGCTACTACCATGCCCACCATCAGCTTCCTCCGCCTGCGGAAGTGATGCAGCAGGCGGACCCGTCGCTGCACGAATGGCTGGCGAACGTATGGTTGCCGCTCCGGCCGAGCGCCCACTGGCAACGGCAGCCCGGCTATTCCTACCGGGTGCTTCCGCTGACTTCGGTGGTCAAGAAGGCGCTCAGTTTTTTTCGGTTGCATCAATACCGCATGGAAGAGGCGGCCCTACGGGCACAGATTGAAACCGCCCAAACCGCGAGGGAACGTCAGGACCTGTTCGACCGGCTGCACGAGGTGAAGCGCAAGATTGATGAGCTGGGCCGACATTACGAGCTGTCGATTGTGCCGCCGCTGTCGGGGACTTCTTCGGATGCGTGAGGGAGCCGTAGGGGGCAGCGTCGCTACTGCCCCTACGGAATATCGAACGCCGAACACCGATTTCTGATTTAAGACTTTGATTTAATTTATCCTTTTTGCTCTTAAATCTGCATTCGTTAATCGGTGTTCTGCAATCGGGGAGAAGGGGGCACGCCCCTATCAAGAAATGTATTCGCAGGCATAGTTTTGTGGCACTGATGAATGGCGTGCCATGACCGATTTACCCACGCCCGACCCGGCCACGACCTTGCAGCTGGCGCGGGAAGTGATCCGCACGGAAGTCGGGGCCTTGCAAGCGCTGGCCGAGCGGCTGGATGAGGCATTTCATGCGGCGGTGATGTGTATTCTGCAAGCGAAGGGGCGGGTGGTGGTGACGGGCATCGGCAAGAGCGCGCTGATTGCGCAAAAGATAGTTTCGACGTTTAACAGCACGGGGACGCGGGCGCTGTTTATGCATGCGGCTGATGCGGTGCACGGCGATTTGGGGATGATCAGCCGTTCGGACGTGTTGATGGTGCTTTCGCACAGCGGCGAGACGGCCGAGTTTAAGATGTTTCTTCCGCTGGTGCGGGGGACGGTGCCCATCATCGGCGTGGTGGGGAATGTGCGTTCTTACGTGGCGCAACAGGCCGACTATGTCATTGATGCGCGGATTGCCCGAGAGGCATGTCCGAACAATCTGGCGCCGACGACGAGCACGGCGGTGCAACTGGCCATCGGAGATGCGATGGCGGTGGTGATGGCGCACTACCGGCGGTTTACGGCCGAGGACTTTGCCCGCGTGCATCCCGGGGGAATGTTAGGCAAACGGCTGCTGTTGAAAGTGGGAGATATCTATCCGCAAAACCCGCGACCACAGAGCCATCCCGACGACCCGATGCCCGAAGTGATCGTCACCATCAGCTCGCATCGTCTGGGCGCCACGGCGGTGGTGGACGAGGAAGGGAAGCTCATCGGCATCATCACGGACGGCGACTTGCGGCGGATGATCGAGAAACATCGGGATTTCAGCCGCCTGCGGGCCCGGGATGTGATGACGCCGAACCCGCAGGCCGTTCGGCCCGAGCAGCGCGCCGAGGAAGCCATGCAGCTGTTCGCCGAACACAAGATCACACAACTGCCTGTGGTGGACGCAGCAGGCCGCTATCTGGGTATCCTCCACATCCATGACCTTCATCGGGAAGGTTTTTAGTATTCCGGCGCCTTGCGTATCTTTATCCCGCTAAATGCGTAACACCATGAAATGCAACGTTGGAGGAGCCGACCGGATCATCCGGTTTTTAATCGGGGTTATTCTCATTCTGGCCGGCTGGTATATGCTGGAAGGGAATGCACGGACCCTTGCCATCGTGATAGGAGCGGTGGTGATTTTCACGGCGCTGGTTCGGCGGTGTTTGCTTTATTATCCACTGGGCATCAGCACCTGCAAGTCCGACGACGGCAGCTGATCAGGACAGGGCCGCCCGGATTTCCGCTGCATGTGCGTTGAGGGGCGGCGGAGGCGATAGGGATTGGGTGGTCAGTCCCTGCACAGGCGAAGGGCGCAGACCGACCCAGGGATAAGCGGGAAATTGTAACAAGAAGGGCACCAGCCGCGGGTCGGAAAGCACCTCATCCACCGACCGGATACGGGTGGCGGGGCTGCCGGCCTGTCGGCAGCGGTCAAGAAAAGGCCCGCTGTTCCATTGCTGCAAGTGGGTTTCGAGGCGCCGGTATATCTTTTCCCGATGATGTTGCCGTAAGGCGGCTGTGCGGCCCCACTGCGCCAGTTCGGGGTCGTTGAGGATGTTACAGAGACGCTCGTAATGGGTGTCATTTCCTACAGCGAGGACGACCCACTGGTCGTCGGCGGTGCGAAAGGGCCGGCCGTAAGGGACGATGTTGGGATGCTGCGAGCCCATGCGTCGGGGCTGGTAACGGCCCTTGCTGGCAAGGAAATTCATCGCCTGATTGATAAGAGAAACGACGGCCACCGCTTCGAGGGTAACGGAAAGGTAGGTGTAAGCGGTCTCCGACGTGTGTGTGCGTTGGAGCCGTGCCAGCAGCAGGCTGTGAAAAGCATGGTGGGCCGTTAGGACGTCGATAAGCGCCACAGGCATTTTGACGGGCGGGCTGTCGGGTTCGCCGTTGAGGTGCATATAGCCCGTGTCGGCTTGAAGGAGGGCGTCGTAACCGGGACGGTGGTCGTGTTCGCCGTAGGCGGTGATGTTGATGTGGATGATGTGGGGGGCCACCGTCTGAATAGTGTTCGGGTTGAGGCCGAGTCGGGCGGCGGTGGGGGCGGTGACGTTGGTCAGCAACACGTCGGCGGTTCGAAGCAGGCGCTGAAAGGTGGTGCGGTCGGTGGGGTCTTTAAGGTCCAGTGCAATCGACTTTTTCCCGGCATTGACCGAAGAGAAATAGGCGGATAAGGTAGGCGGGCTTTGCTCGCCGGGGAAGTGCCACCGGCGGGTGATGTCGCCGCCGGGCGGTTCGACCTTAATGACCTCGGCGCCGTAGTGGGCCGCGAGCTGCCCGGTGAGCGGACCGGCCAGGACGGTGGCTGCTTCGATGATGCGCAGCCCTGCCAGCGGCGGCGTGTTCATGCTGCAAAGGGCCTCACGGCAGGCGCCCTACTCTGTTTCTTCGGGTCGGAACTCAAACTGCTCCATGAAGCGCGTGGTGACGTTGCCGCTGATAAAGTCGGGATGTTCCATGATCTGCCGATGGAGCGGGATGGTAGTCTTGATGCCTTCGAGGACGAACTCGTCGAGTGCGCGCCGCATCCGCACGATGGCTTCCTTGCGGGTTCGGCCCGTAACGATGAGCTTGGCCACCATCGAGTCGTAATAGGGCGGCACCTGATAACCGGCGTAGATGTGGGTGTCCACCCGCACGCCGTGGCCGCCGGGCAGGTGCAACACTTCTATTTTCCCGGGGGAGGGGCGAAAGTCGTTGAAGGGGTCCTCGGCATTGATGCGGCACTCGATGGCGTGAAGGCGGGGGTGGTGATTTTTTCCGGAGATGGGGATGCCCGCCGCCACGAGGATTTGCTCTTTGATCAGGTCGTAGTTGATGACCTCTTCGGTGACGGGATGCTCCACCTGAATGCGGGTGTTCATCTCCATGAAATAGAAATTCCTATCGTCATCCACAATAAACTCGACCGTTCCCACATTTTCATATCCGACGGCTTCGGCGGCTCTGACGGCGGCCTGCCCCATCTTTTCCCGCATTTCGGGGTCCACAAACGGCGACGGTGCTTCTTCGATCAGCTTTTGGTGGCGGCGCTGGATGGAGCAGTCGCGCTCCGACAGATGCAGCACCGTGCCGTATTTATCGCCCACAATCTGTATCTCGATGTGGCGGGGATTCTCGATAAACTTTTCCAGATAGACGGCATCGTTACCGAAGGCGGCTTTGGCTTCGCGCTTGACGGCCTGCCATGCAGCTTCGATTTCGTCTTCGCTGCGGACGATCCGCATGCCCTTTCCCCCGCCGCCGGCGGCGGCCTTAAAAAGCACCGGATAACCGATTTCGGCGGCCAGTCGTTTGGCTTCCTCGACATCTTCCACGATCCCGTCGGAGCCGGGCACCGTGGGGACGCCGGCCTTGCGCACCGTCTCTTTGGCCACCGACTTGTCACCCATTTTCCGGATCATCTCGGCGGTGGGGCCGATAAAGGTAAATCCGCTTTTTGTGCAGATCTCGGCAAAGTCGGCGTTTTCGGCCAAAAATCCATAGCCCGGATGGATGGCGTCGGCATTGGTCACTTCCGCCGCCGCCAGAATACTGGGAATGTTCAGGTAGGAATCTTTTCCGGCGGGCGGGCCGATACACACCGCCTCGTCGGCAAAGCGGACAGGCAGGCTGTCGGCGTCGGCTTCACTATACACCGCAACGGTTTTGATGCCCATCTCCTTGCAGGTGCGGATCACCCGCAGGGCGATCTCGCCGCGATTGGCAATCAGAATCTTTTTGAACATCAGTCAGGCTTCACGAGGAAAAGCGGCTGGCCGAACTCGACAGGGGTGGCATCGTCCACCAGCACTTTCACGATGGTGCCTGAGATTTCCGACTCGATCTCGTTAAAAAGTTTCATCGCCTCGATGATGCAGACGGTTTGTCCCGGTTCGACGTGATCGCCCACCTGCACAAAAGGCGGCTTATCCGGAGCGGGCCGGCGGTAGAAGGTGCCCACCATGGGGGCGGTGATTTCCACCAATCCTTCATCGGCTTCGGGGGCGGGAGCAGCCGCGGCATCGGAAGGCGCCGCCGAAGGTGCTGCGGAGGCCTGTGCCGCCGGCGCAGGAGCCGGTGCAGCGGCCGGAGCCTGGACCATCATCACTTCTTTCGACTCCGGCTGAAAGGCTTTCTCCGTCTTGATGATCAGCTTAAAATCGCCCTCTTCGAGCATCACCTCGCCCACGCCGGCATTGGCCACGTAGCGGATGAGGTCTTTGATTTCTTTTAACGTCAGCGCCATAAACTTACTTTTTATCTCGAACGCGTTCGAGGTATTTGCCTTCGCGGGTGTCCACTTTCACCTTGTCACCTTCTTCAACAAAAAGGGGCACCTGCAATTCGGCCCCGGTTTCGAGTTTGACGCGCTTGGTGGCATTGGTGGCCGTGTCGCCCTTCACGCCCGGCTCGGCATGCACCACTTGCAGCACCACCGCCACCGGCAACTCCACCCTCACCGGCCGTTCTTCCTCGACGTAAAAGTGGACGGTCACGGTTTCGCCTTCCTTGAGGAATTGCGCATTTTCAATGAGGTCTTTCTGCACGGCAATCTGGTCGAAGTCTTCCAGATTCATCAGATGATAAAGGTCGCCTTCGGCATACAGAAATTGATACGGACGCCGCTCCACGCGCACGGGGTCGATCCGACTGCCCGCCGGAAACGTCACTTCCACCACTTTGCCGGAAGTGACGCTCTTGAGCTTGGTGCGCACGAAAGCCTGGCCCTTGCCGGGCTTGACGTGTTGAAACTGGACCACCTGCCACAGGTCGTTATTGTAGCGGAGGACCATGCCGTTTCGAATGTCGGATGTTGTGGCCATATGATTGCTTTTGGTTCGGAAGATTACGACTGCGCTTCGGGAAGCCCGACCACGTTGGTCTCGATCGACGGCTTCGGCACCTTGTCGCCGTCATAGGCCCATTTCATATACATGGCCCCCCAGGTGAAACCGCCGCCGAAGGTAGCCAGAATCAGATTATCGCCCTTGCGGAGCTTGTGTTCCCATTCATACAAAGCCAGCGGGATGGTGGCATTGGTGGTGTTGCCGTAACGATAGATGTTGATCATGGCGCGCTCCCGCGGGATACCCATCCGATGGGCCGTGGCTTCGATGATGCGCAGGTTCGCCTGATGCGGGACCAGATAGGCGATGTCTTCGGACTTGAGCCGATTCCGCTCCATAATTTCCAGCACCACCTCGGCCATCTTGGTCACAGCGAACTTAAACACCGGCCGCCCTTCCTGATAGAGAAAGTGTTCTTTGTTGGTGACCGTTTCAATAGTCGGGGGATATTTCGACCCGCCCGCTTTCTGATAGAGGTAAGGAATGCCCACGCCGTCGGTGTACATGCGGGCATCGATGATGCCGGTGCCGTCGTCACATGCTTCCACGAGCACCGCCCCGGCCGCATCGCCGAAGAGAATGCAGGTGGAACGGTCTTCATAGTTGGTAATGGCCGACATCTTGTCGGCGCCGATGACCACGACCTTTTTCGCATGGCCTGCCTCGATGTAGGCCCGGGCGATCGTCAGCGAATACAGAAATGATGAGCAGGCGGCCTCCACATCAAAACCGAAAGCATTGGTCATGCCCACGGCATGCTGAACGATATTGGCCGTAGCCGGGAAAATCATATCGGGCGTAACGGTGGCACAGATGACCAGATCGATTTCCTTCGGGTCGGTGCCTGTCTTTTCCAACAACACCTTCACCGCCGGGATGGCCATCTCGGAGATGCCCTTCCCTTCGCCTTTGAGGATGCGGCGCTCTTTGATGCCCGTCCGGGTGGTGATCCACTCATCGGAAGTGTCCACCATCTTTTCCAGATCGGCGTTGGTCAATTTATCAGGCGGCACCCATGCGCCCACGCCCGTGATGGCGGCCCGGATTTTCTTCGCTTCGCTCATTTGATTTCAAAAATAAATCGTTGAATGGTCGGACGGATATGGTCCACCATTTTCGAGGTGACCACCTCATAACTCATCTTGATCATCTGCGCAATGGCATTGGCCGACGAGCTGCCATGGCCAATGATCACCGGCTTTTCCACACCCAAAATCGGCATCCCCCCATAGAACTCCGGATCAATCTTATAGAAAAATTCCGAATCGGCGCCCATCTGACGGGCACGATGGGCCAGCCCCTCACAAAGCTTTAACACCACATTGCCCGTAAAGCCGTCGGTCACCACCACATCATGCCCCGGCGAAAACAACGAATAGCCTTCCACATTGCCGCTGAAGTTGAGCGATGGATATTGGCTCATCAGCTCATACGCCTGCCGCACCAACTGATTGCCTTTGCTATCCTCGCTGCCCACGTTGAGCAGGTAGGTGGCAGGATTTTCAATGTGCAGGATGTCGTGGGCAAAAGCCTGCCCCATGGCGGCGAACTGGACCAGAAACTCGGGCCGGCAGTCGGCGTTGGCGCCCACATCCAACAACACGCCCAGCGATCCGTCGTCATGCGGCACAAACACCGGAATGGCCGGACGCATCACGCCCTCGATGGGCCCGATGAAAAACAGGGCACCCACCAGCATCGCCCCCGTATTGCCCGCACTGGCAAACGCATCGATCCGCCCCTCTTTCAAGAAATGAAAGCCCACGCTCATCGACGACCGGGGCTTGGCCCGAAACACCCGCGTGGGTGCATCCTCCATCAACACCACCTCTTCGGCGGGCACGGCCACCAGCCGCTCCGGACCATATTGCTCGACGGCCGCACGGCCCACTTCCTCGGGACCGAACAGATACAGCACCACTTCCACCGGAAGACGTTCGAGGGCCAGCCCCACCCCTTCCAGCGGCACGCGGGGCACATGATCGCCCCCCATCATGTCGATGCCCAGACGGATCGGCGTCATTCAGCGGCTTCTTGGGGCTCGGCAATCACCGGCTTGCCGCGATAGTGGCCGCAGTTCGGACACACGCGGTGCCACAGATGGGCCTCACC
Organism: Bacteroidota bacterium; assembly: GCA_027009805.1. Classification (GTDB taxonomy): domain Bacteria; phylum Bacteroidota; class Bacteroidia; order JAADEI01; family JALVCQ01; genus JALVCQ01. The sequence continues at coordinate 1,111 of JALVCQ010000159.1, read as the reverse complement.
GCAATGCGAACAAACCGCATACGTCGGCACCTCGCTCTTATAGTGCGTTCGCCGCTTACCCTTCCGTGCTTTCGAGGTCTTGCGTTTCGGATGTGCCATGAGAATCAGATTTTATAAGATGCGGATGACTTTGAGATGAATATTTCGCAATCAGCTTTTCCATTTCGGGATCGCAGGCCTTATCGCCCATCGCACACACTTTCCGGAAGGGCATCAGCATATGCGCGTATTGATAGATATACTCACTGATGTCCACCTCATGCGCATACAATGGGAGATACAGCAAGTCTTCATCGTCCGAAGGCGGAGCGTCCTTTCGCTCGACCCGCAACACAAACCGCCCTTCCACCGGCAGGTCAAACTCATCCAGACACCGGTCGCAGGGCACGTGATAGTGGCCTTTGAGGTGAAAAGTGAGCTCGAAATGATGGTCGTCCCGCTTGTCAAACGCCACATCCACGTCCAGATGCGCCGCCTTGATCAGCGAAGCTTCCCGCGCCGAAAAGAAATCATCGCCCACCTCGAAATGATACGGGTGCGTCCCTTCCTTCATGCTCAGGAAAGGGATGCGATATTCCATCCACGCTTTCGGCCGTGTCATCACTGTCGCAATATTCATCAAAAGGCCTGCAAAGGTAATATTTTGCGCAACATTCCGCTATGGCGCTATCAGCAGCTCTGCTGCGATATGATGATGGGTTTGGGCGTGCCCCTTCGGCGCCTTCATGGGCGATGCATGCATCGCCCCTACAATGTCCACGCGTTGGGCGCCTTCGGGTCGGGCCCCTCTGGGCTCGGCTGTTCGCCTCGGCCCTTCACCGCCTTCACGTAGGGGCGCAGCAGTGCTGCGCCCCTACCACCCGCGGACGCCCATAGGGCGACGCACGCGTCGCCCCTACAACCCCACCCCGCAGGCGGCTTCGGGCCGCCTCGCTGGCGCTCGGCGCCCGCCGGGCCCCTCACGCGAAACGCCCCATCCGAGGCTCTCGGCCCTCACATCCAATGAACCACGCCGGGCAAGAAACACCGCGCCGTCTCGGCAAGTGATACCTTTGTTCCGAAAAAATCGCTGGCCGCCCTTCCCGGACAGCACAACCGCCTATGACATGCT